>DQWH01000192.1 GCA_011042635.1 Bacteroidota bacterium
GCGCCCGAAGAGCGATCCGACCCTCTGGGCGAGGTGAACCAGAGTTCCCTGCCCCGGCAGGTGCACCGCTGTCCCGACCGGGTTCTGTTCCTGACCACCGGCTTCTGCTCGGCCTGTTCCCGTTACTGTACCCGGAGCCACCTGGTGTCAGAGAAGGATAAGGTGCATGCAGGCATTTCCCGGTGGGATGAAGCCATTGAGTGCCTCCGTCGGCATCCCGAAGTGCGGGATGTACTCCTTTCAGAGGGCGGTCCGCTGATCCTGCTCAATACCCGCCTGGCAGCCGGCTATCGGTGGGACATGGTATTCAATATTGCGGAAGGATTGTACGGGAGCGGGTGGGAAGCCCTGGTTCCGGCCCTGCCCGGAAACGGAAAAAACTGTGAAGGAAGGGGCCCGGAAGGTATGGAAAGCCATCGGCGGGGAAGACGGGAGAAGGGTGGATATCCGTTTCAACCAACAGGAGATCCCTCATTTCCTGGAAGTGAGCCTGCTGGCGGGGATTCATCCCACCCATTCCGGCTTGCCCACTCTGGCCAGGTTGAACGGCATCGATTATTAGACCTTGATGGCCATGATCATGGAGTCGGCCCTGAAAAAGGTCAAAACACCTGGTTATGAAAAAAGTGCCGGTCCTGGTCAATAATCCCGGTAAGGAGGCTTCCCCCGATGTACAATACGGTTCGCCGTTTGACACGGCGGAAACCGACAGGGTGCTGGTCCGGGAAATGGAAAGGATCAGCCTGCAATGCTGGCATTTGTTTGAAGCCGGGGGATACATCCGGGTGGATTTCAGAACCGATGCGAAGGCCCCCCGGGTGATAGCGGTCAATGCCAATCCCTGTATATCCCCTGATGCGGGATTCCCGGCTGCCTGCAGGCCGGCACAGATTACAGGAAAATGATCCTGAGGATTCTAAACGACCTAACTGTATGAACACAATCGATCTGGTATTCCGTACGGGACCTGTGGCCGGTGATCCGGAGCGGGTGGAAGAAATGGTGAAGGCTACCGGATTCTTCCGGGAAGATGAAACGGCGGTAGCCGTGGAACTGGTCAGGGAAAAGCTGGAAAAAGGCAGGGGAAGCGGGTATGAATTTATTTTTGCCGGGGAAGATGGTGAAACGGTGGCATACTGTTGCTACGGTCTCATTCCCTGTACGCTTCACAGCTACGATCTGTACCGGATCGTGACCCATCCGGCAAATATGAAACAGGGGATCGGGAGCATCCTGCCGGGGAAAACCGAAGACGCCGTGAGGCAGGTCGGAGGCAGGGGAATATATTTGGAAACCTCATCAAAAGAACAATACCACCCAACCCGGTTGTTCTATGAGAGAAACGGATACTGCATGAAAGCCCGTTTTGACGACTTTTATGCTCCGGGGGATGACAAGTTGGTTTACGTAAAGTGCCAGAAAAAAGAGACTGTTTTGCGCAGCCTCCTTTTTCCTGTCCAGGTATATTTTATTTAATCGTTGCCGGAATCTTCCATTTCCTCCAGGGATTGTTTAATGTCCTTCTCGAGGGATTCGATATCGGTTCCCCAGCGGTCCATGTATCGGTCGGCAGCTCTTCTGGCTGTCAGGCCGATAATCAGCATAATGGCGGCAATTACCACCAGTACAATGCTTATAACCCTGGTGGTGCTTTCCTTGGCTTTCAGAGATTGAACCAGGGCATGGTACAGCATCCAGATACCGTACAGGTTGATGATCAATGTGATCACTGAACCCAGTCCCGAACTGATTCCCGAGGCAAATCCAAAGAAAGCACTGATAGGCATCAGTACCATCAGCGAAGCCGTTACCCGCATGCTGGGCTCAAAATCGGTTTTCCCCCCACAAATGGCTGAGAGGACCAGCACAATGATGGCGCCGATGAACAGGCCGATAATTGCGCCGATAATGGCCCAGATGAAGGCCATCACTCCTACGGCACCGCCGAACAGGCTTCCGGTAACAGTTCCTACTTTCAGGAGACCCCACAGCAGGGAAAAAATACCGGCAATAACCCCGTAAACCAGCGCTTTGAGTATAGGCTCTCCCAGGCCTCCTTCTGTCTTCATGGAGGCAAAATAGGCTTTGGGGTTAAATAATGAATCCTTCGATTCCTTGATTAAATTGTTGAAAGTGAAACTTCCGTTGCTCATGATGCATAAGTATTAAGGTTGGAATATGCAAGATAAAAAAATTTACAAGGATTTAAAATTTTCTTATGCTTTTCAGAAAGGGAATGTTATCAGTTCTTGCAAAGGGATCATCCCAGCGGCCGGGTTTCCTCCTGCGGATGACCATCCAATTTTTCCTGTTCATGCAACAGGTCTTCCAGCGAGGTGGCTGAAAAATGATCGATGATCAGGTGGTTGAGGTTTTCCCAGAAGACCTGTGCTGCGCAGTGCCCGTTTTTTCCACAGTGTACGTGTTCCGAAAGGCAATCGATTACATGGATACCCGGTTCAAAGGCCAGGTGAATATCTAGTATGCTGATCGCTGCAGGGGGACGGGTAAGGATATAACCGCTTTTCCTGCCCCTGACCGGGGTAATGAGTCCGGCCACCTTCAGGGCATGGATAATGTGATCGAGGTATTTGACGGAAAGATCCTGGTTTTCGGCAATATCTTTCTGGTATATGCCCTCATTGCCTGTGTGGCGGGCAATTTCCATCATGGTACGGATACCGTACCTGGTTTTGGTTGAGAATTTCAAAATAAGTGATTTGGTTTTATCTGTACGAAATTTACAAAGAATTCAGGAAACTTATCCTGTCGCAAGGCATATACATAAAGGAAATCACGGAAAAAAGCGGCCGGACACTACGTTTCGCTGGTCCGGCCGGCTTTTATTACGCATGAAATTGTTTTAGAAAGAAATGCCTGCCTCGAACATCAATCCCCGGAATCCGGCATCGGCCATGCGGTAGGTGCTGAAGTCGCGGTACTTCTGGTTTACATATTCCAGCCTGGTGATGATGTTTTCGGTCAGTTTCCATCCGGCAACAGCCTGAAACCGGGTCACTTTTTCGTTGTTCAGGTTGGCCACCGTATTGTATCGTACCCCGCCGTACAACTGTTTTTCTTTTCCGAAATAATACAGTCCTTCTGCTGCCCACTGTGTGAATCCGTAATTGGCTCCACCGAAAGCGGTGGTTCCCCGCGTGTTTTCCCATGTGGCAAATACTATAAGTCCGTCTGCTTTTACGAACAGATTGGCCATCAGTGAGTTGTTCTTATCGGTAAATCCCGGTCCCCAGTTACCTGTCATGTGGCTGCTGGCGGGGTCCACATCGGAAGCATTGCCGGTTTGCGGTTTCATCACCAGGTAATATCTGGATCCGGTACGGTCGCCGTTGTAAAGGGACCCGAAGTGGTGACTGGCATTATGAAATCCCGACAGGGTGGCACGGAGCCTCCATGTGTTCCCGAATTCACGGTCGTAGCCGGCTTTCCAGTGAAAGGCCAGTTCTTCGTGCAGGTTGTATGCGGTATAGGCGCCTGATGCGGCCTGGTAACCAGACAGGGCCGGTTTCAGTGATCCGCTGTTCACACCGGCCATTAGCAGGATCCCGCTGCGGCGGAACAGGAACTCTGCTGCCGGGGCCGTGGTGAACGATTCCATGATGTAGTTTCCGACAAAAGGATTGGATATGATCCGTCCGTTATCCGACCGGCGGAAATGGGCGTCGCCGAAGTTCAGCTCCATCACGCCCACTTTTACGGTGGCGGATTCCATGATCCGGTCAAGAAGATCCAAATGCAGGAAAGGCAGGGCATCGATCTGCAGGTAGCCTCCTTTTACCCAGGCCTCCACATGATGTCTGGAAGACAGGTAAGTGGTAAGGTTTACCCGGATTCCCGGAGCCAGGTCGGCTTTTACCACAAGGTTGGCTGTAGGCAGGTTGATCCCTTTTCCCAGGGGGATCAGATGCAGGGAATCGGAATAATGCTCCAGCGCCTGGTACTGAAGGGCGAAATCGGCCCCGATCTGTACGCGTATTTTTTCAAAATCATCCCCGGTGATTTTATCCGTTTCGAACGTCTGGGCCGGCAAACTCAGGGCCATGCCCGAGATCGCCAGAATGGTAAGCAGTTTTTTCATAGTATGTAAATAGTGGGTTTGTTTGAAATTTTAACAGGTTACTCTTTGGAAGCGGTGATCTTCTGATTTCTCCTTTCGAAAAAGAAAGTGAATTCCGACCGTATGGTATCGCCGGTTTTCAGGGTTCCCATCAGGGCGGTGGGAGGATCTATTCCAAAATCGGTCATATTCAGTGATACTTCCCCTTCCACTTTGATCTGTCCGTTCTCCAGGAAAATTCCCTGAAAGGGGACCGATATATTCCGGCTATTTCCGGCCAGGGTCAGCCGGCCGATAACGGTTCCTTTGAAACGGTTGCCATTGGGAAAAAATTCGGCCTGAGAGAGATAGCTGAACACGATCTCGGGATATTCGTCGGTGCGGAGGGCTTCATGGGCCTTTTTATCCATCAGCTTGCGGTCGCTGGACAGGCTGGCGGCATTTCCGGTAAAACGGATCGATTCGATGCCGGTGAACCGGTTGCCTTCCTCCTCGAAGGAGAGTGTACAGAGCATGGACTCCAGCCGCATTTCCCAGTCGTGCAATGAGGAGGTCCCGTGCAGGATGACCCGGCTGTTGCTTTTCACCATGTTATAGGTTTCTCCTGCCAGGCATGGACCCGCAGCCAGCAGAAGGGTCAGCAGGGTCATCCCGGCCGACCGGGACCATATTTTCATTTTTTGAGTGATCATGGGTGCTTTGTGTTTGGTTTATTTTTTTATTATATACTACTTATTCTATAAAAATAATAGGACAAAAATAATAAACAGATCCCTTTTGCGGAAAAATATTTTACATGTTGTGGAGCAGGGAGGTTAATGAGAGTGAATGCACAAAGACCTGTTCAGATGAAAAACTGAACAGAAATAAATCATAATAAAAATATATTACAATTTATAAAAATCAGGGGAATAATGGTATAATAACATAATACTACGTAGACAACTACGTAGTTATCTACGTAGCTTAAGTTCAAGAATTTAGTGCAACATTTAGTAAGTTGCACTATGAAAAAGTATTATCGACTTAGTCCCAGTGAGCGATAGAGATCTTCAAAGGGATACAAAAAGGAAAGAGCTACCGGTTGATTGCCAGAGAGCTTTCACGAGAGGTAATAACATTTTGTCATTTTGGCAAATACAAAAAAATACTTTCACCCAACGGGTGAAGAATAACATGCATTTCCAATTTGAAATCCTGAGAATATTTATCTTGCCATCCAGTGTTTCGCTCAGGTGCTGAAGCAGGATGATCGCAGGCAGGATTCAGCAGATCGCAGACAGGATCCTGCGGCAGTCCTTCATGGGTTCAGGAATACAGGTATCGCTTGATCTTATGGGTGGCGGTTTTTTCAAAGGGTTGAGGATGGTACACCACCATTTGAAGGCGGGAAAACTTATTCACCCGGGCATTGACATACTTATGCAGCTCATTCAGATGGTAATCGATGTATTCTTCTACCGACCTGTACGCCTCTTTCCTGCTTTGTCTGGCATCGGCCAGCAGTTCCTGTACCCGTTTTTCTATCTCCTCCCGGTTTAGGTGCACCAGGGCTACCAGCTTGCCTTTCTGTTTGATAACCAGTGATTCCAGTACATTTTTGTACGAATTGATCACCGATTCAATGTCTTCAGGCATGATGTTCTTCCCGTTGGCGCCCAGGATCATGTTTTTGATCCGGCCGTTGATGTGGAGATTCCCTTTCCGGTCGAACAATCCAAGATCACCGGTGCGGAACCATCCGTCGGATGTCATGACCTGTTTGGTAAGGTCGGGTCGCCTGTAATAGCCTTTCATCACATTGTCGCCTCTGACCAGAATTTCTCCCTGTCCGCTTCCGGGTTGGGATTCCTCCAGTTTGACTTCCACGTCGCGTATGACAGGGCCGGTAGATTGCCAGGCGATTTTCCTTCCGATGCCTCCGGCCACCAGAGGGGAGGTTTCCGTAAGCCCGTACCCGATGGCATAAGGAAAGCGGGCCTCCCGCAGGAAACGTTCCACGGTTCCGTCCAGCTTCGAGCCACCGATGCCGAAAAATACCAGCTTCCCTCCGAAGGTTTTGTACAGCTTTTTGCCGGCCAGGTAATGGAGGATCTTCCTGAAAAAGGTGGTTTGATAAAGGGCTCGCATGAAAGCGTTTTTTGTGAGCGAGGGGACCACACTGTTCCGGTAGATCTTTTCAATGACCAGGGGCACGCTGAGCATGCAGGTGGGTTTTACGGCTTTCATGGCAGGAACCAGTACGCTGGCGGTGGGTGGCTTGTCCAGGTAATATATCCTGGCTCCTCCCAGGATGGGAAGGATCAGTCCCAGCGTGTTTTCATAGGTATGGGCCAGGGGGAGGATGGACAGGAAGGTGTCTTCCGTACCCACAGGCTGGATATCGTAGCCCCGGATGGCATCAAAAACAATGTTCCGGTGGGTCAGCATCACCCCCTTTGAATTGCCCGTGGTGCCCGAGGTATAGATGACGGCGGCCAGGTCGTCTTCTTCCACTTCGGCCGGCAGCAATGCCAGGTTTTCCGGTTTTTCTTTACCTTTTATGCCCGGGGCGGTATCCACTTCCTCCAGCAACAACCGGTGTTCTGGAAGGGAAAGTCCGTTTGCAACCAGGCGGTCCAGCTGCTTCCGGCTGGCAATCAGTACATTCGATTCCGAATGATCCAGTACCTGCCCTATTTCTCCCGGGGTAAACTCGGGCATAACGGGGACCACCACCGCTCCCATGGAAACAACAGCCAGGTAAGCCATGGCCCACTGCGGCATATTCGGTCCCAGCAGGGCCACCCGGTCACCTTTCTTTACCCCCATTCTGAGGAGATCCTCCTGCAAATGGCGGATCACCGGAATCATCCCCGAGTAGGAAATGGGTTTTTCTCTGATAAGGGAAACAAAGAGATGGGGACCGAATTGTGTGGCACTTTCCACCACCAGTTCCCGCAGGGTATATTTGTTGATTTTAAGCATAATAGTAGTTGTACTATAGAATACAAAGATACGGCTTTTCTTTTCAATAATAAAATAAGTTATTGTAAGATAAAATTTTGCCCTGCCCCGGAGCTCCCGTGAACAGACTTTTTTCATCGTGTGTGAAGCATTTGCTTATGTTGCTGAACAGATGTAATTTTGCCAGTGGAACCGGTATTGATCTTGTTCAGAATAGGCATATGAATTTTCTTAGTTTGTAACAATTGATACTTTCATCCCGTCTTACCGAATAAATGGTTTGAGTATATGATCCTAAAATTCTTCCGGCTCGGAATCCGGCACATGATCAGGCAGAAAGCCTATGTTTTCATTAATATTCTTGGACTGGCTGTTGGAATTACCAGTTTTATCCTGATCGGTCTTTTTGTATTGCATGAACTGAGCTATGACAGGTTTCACGAGAAATCCGACAGGATCTACAACCTGGTGCTGGATGGCAAGATAGGCGAGCAGGAAGTGATAGGTTCATTCACATCGTCTCCTATGGCTCCCACTTTTCGCGAGGAGATTCCCGAGATTGTGGATGCCGTTCGGATGGATCACTGGAGTGTGGTGCTCAGGATAGACGATCGCAGCTATGTGGAAGAAGATTTTCTTCTGGCCGACAGCACGTTCTTTCATATATTTTCCATCCCTTTGCTGCGGGGAAACATAGACGATGTGTTGGACGCCCCCCGCAAACTGGTGTTAACGCAAAGCGGAGCCCGCAAATATTTCGGGGAGGAGGATCCTGTGGGCCGACTGATCTATGTGGGCACGGATACCATACCCTATGAGGTTACGGGTATCTGCGAAGATGTTCCTGACAACAGCCACTTCACTTTCAATGCGCTGGCTTCCTTTGTTACTATCGGCCGGGCCAACAATACCGACTGGTTCAGCAACAGTTTTCCCGCTTATGTGCTGCTGGCAGAAGGTGCTTCTGCCGAAGTGGTGCAGGAAAAGATCAGTGAGGTGATGGTTCGCCATATGGGCCCGCAGATCGAACAGATCATGGGAATTACCCTTGATGATTTTCTGGCTTCAGGAGGCAGGTACGGCATCAGGCTGCAGCCTCTGAAGGATATCCACCTGAATCCGGATATCATTACAGGATTCAAACCCTCCAATGACCGGAAATATATTTACATATTCTCTCTGGTAGCTATTCTCATCATTGCCATTGCCATCATCAACTATATGAACCTGGCCACCGCCCGTTCGGCAGGAAGAGCCCATGAAGTGGGTATACGTAAGGTGCTGGGTTCTTCACGCCGCCTGCTGGTGTGGCAGTTCCTTACCGAATCGGTGCTGATGAGCCTGCTGGCCATGGGGGTGGCCCTGGTGCTGGTTGAATCGCTGATTCCTTACTTCAATCAGCTGATGCAGATTGATCTGAAAATGCCCTATTCGGGGAACGCGTATACCATTCCCGGCCTGTTGCTGCTGGCCTTGCTGGTGGGGTTGTTATCAGGGTATTATCCGGCATTTTATCTTTCTTCTTTCCGACCCTTGGCCGTTCTGGCCGGTAACCTGAAAAGGGGAGCAAAAAGCGGCAGATTGCGCAGTTTGCTGGTAGTATTACAGATGGTGATCTCCCTGGCCATTATTCTCTGTACCCTGGTCATTTCCCGTCAACTGCACTATATGCTGAACAAGGATCTGGGTTTTGACAGGGAACACCTGATCGTGGTGCAGAATATGAATGCCCTGGAACGAAGGATTCCTGTTTTTAGGGAACAGGTAAGCAAAATTCCCGGGGTAGTGGCCTGCAGCCATTCCACCGCAGTTCCCGGACATCCAAACAACAACAACGGGTACATGATTGTGGGGCGCCCCAATGAAGAAATGATTTTGATGACCACTGCCTGGGTGGACCCGTATCATTTAGAAACGTACGGATTTGAGCTGGCGGAGGGCAGGTTTTTCTCAGAAGAAATGCCATCCGACAGTTTTGCCTGTGTGATCAATGAAAGTGCCGTAAGGCAATTCGGGTTGGAGGATCCGTTGCAGACCCGTTTTGAGCAACCGGGCGACCGCGAGGGAAGAGAAATTAGTCAGGTGATCGGGGTGGTGAAGGATTTTCATTTCGCTTCCCTTCATGAACCCATCCAGCCTCATGTTTTTCGTTTTATCGGCCCAGATTCATACTGGGGATACCTGACCGTGCGGGTGAAAGCGGAAGATTACCAGCGGGTGGTTCGGGATCTGGAAAATATCTGGAAAGAATTTTCCCATAACATGCCCCTGCAGTATTTCTTCATGGATGATGATTTTAACCGGTTGTACCGGGAAGAACAGCGTACGCGGAATCTGGCCCTGGCTTTTGCCATCCTGGCCATATTCATTGCCAGCCTGGGATTGTTCGGGTTGTCGGCTTTTACCGCAGAGCAACGTACCCGCGAGATCGGGATCAGAAAATCGCTCGGTGCTTCGCCCACTACCATCCTGGTCATGCTCATCCGGGAAGTGGCCGTGCTGATCGGACTGGCTACTCTTATCGCCTGGCCGGTGGGTTATTACTTCCTCAGAAACTGGCTGAATAATTATTCTTACCGCATATCGCTCGGTGTGTTTGATTTTCTGATCTCTCTGCTGGTGGTGCTCATCGTAAGCTGGATCACCATCAGCTACCGTTCGTGGCAGGCTTGCCGTACCAATCCTGCTCTGGCGCTGAGGCACCAGTAACCGGAACGGCTGCTGAAAAGAATCCCTGTTCCTTTGGGTTTCCACCGAAAAATTCATTTATTTCAAATGGTGGAGAAAACCATGAAATGGAAAAAGAAAGCAGCCTGATTATCGGGGCCCTTCTTGAAGAACTGACGGAACTCAGGCATTTTTTGCATGCCCATCCTGAAGTTTCAGGCCATGAAAAACGTACGGCCGCGGCCCTGGTTGATTTTATCGGGTCGCTATCCGGTGCCGAAATCGTTTCGCGGGTGGGAGGTTACGGATTCATGGTGGTTTTCGACAGCGGGATCCCGGGTCCGTTCCTGGCTTTTCGAGCCGACATGGATGCCCTGAATATTCAGGAAACCGTTGACAGGCCATACCGGTCGGTTTACAGGGGTGTTTCCCATACCTGCGGGCACGATGGGCATTCGGCCATTCTGGCGGGAGTGGCGCGCTGGATGGACGATCATCCCCTGAAAAAAGGCAAGGTGGCTCTGGTTTTTCAGCCTTCGGAAGAAAACGGGAAAGGGGCTCAGCTTATGCTGCAAGATAAAAAAATGAGGGAGTTTTCCCCCGATTTCTGTTATGCTCTGCATAACCTCCCCGGTTATCCTCTGCATCGGGTGGTGGTCAGAAAGGACGTTTTTACCGCTTATGTGAAGAGCTTGCTGGTTTTCCTGCAGGGAAAGACATCGCACGCTGCCGAGCCTGAGCATGGAGTGAATCCTGCCGCCACCATGGCCCTTCTGCTGTATGCCGCCGGTAAATTTACCAGAAACAGGCCGGCCGATCCCGATTTTACCGTGGTTACACCCGTGTACGCCAGGCTGGGTGAAAAGGCTTACGGAGTTTCGGCAGGATATGGTGAAGTGCATTATACCCTTCGTACATGGACCGAGGAGCGGATGGATGAAACGACCCGGATGTTTTTGCATCTGGTGCAAAAACAGGCGGAGGAGGAAGGATTGACCGCAGAAACAGAATGGAAATACACTTTTTTCCCTACCCTGAACCATCCCGACGCAGTGGAACACATTGCCCGGGCTGCCCGTTCGGCAGGGCTGACGGTTACCGAACCGGCCGAACCCTTCAAATGGGGGGAGGATTTCGGCATGTTTACCCGCCGGTTCAAAGGGGCCATGTTCGGGTTGGGATCAGGGGTGAATACGCCTGCCCTGCATAATCCCGATTTTGATTTTCCTGATGCCCTGCTGACCACAGGGATAAGGATTTTTACGGAACTTTTAAAAAACCATGGATTGATCTGATGTTTAATACTTCTGCTATCGAACTGAATCAGACTGCTTTACGAAATAATATGGAATTCATCAGAAGTTGCCTCCGGGAAGGCTGTTGTTTTTCTTTGGTGATAAAAGGGAATGCTTACGGACATGGTATTCCGGTATAAATGCCGTTAGAAGAGGAGTGCGGGGTGGAACAATTTTCCGTGTTCAGTGTATGGGAAGCCTGGTAGGCACAGAAAGTGGCGAAAAAGGATCCTTCTTTCCTGATTATGGAAGGACCCGGCAAGCAAGAGATGGAGTGGGCGGTGGAGCAGGGAATCGACTTCTTCCTGTCCGATCCCGGTGTCCTGCAGTACGGCTTTTCCCCCACGAGGGAGATCCTGATCGATTACATGGTGAAGAAAACAAATAATGAGAATCCGGTGCACCGGATCATGACCCGGGAAAGCCGGGTAACGGGGCTAAAAAGGATCAGCAAAGGTTCTTTTATAGGTTACGGTACCTCCTTTCCGGCTACCAATGACATGATGGTGACGACCATTCCTGTGGGATATGCCCGGGGCTTCTTTCAGGGAGATCAGCGAACAGGTGAACTACAAATTGCTTACCCGTTTGCCAGAATGCATCCCACGGATCGTGACCGACTGATCCGCATGAAAACGGTTCCGGAGGCAGGAATCACGGCCCGGTCAGGGAAGGGTGCCTGCAGTCCATTTTTCCGCCCAGGAGGCTTTTTCCCCTTTCAGCAGGGCGACAAAGGTTTCCAGTGATTTGCGGGCTTCCCCGATGGGGTAGTAAAAGGCATCCCAGTGTTCACTGTCTTCTCCGTCGTGGTTGGGGATCACGTAATCGAAATGATGGGCTTCCCTTACTTCGCGGTAGGTGCTCTCCGCCCGTTTTTCAATATTTTCCAGGTCGCGCAGTGAAAGTTCGCCCTTCTGTTTCCGGGTGCGCCGCAGCAGTTTACGCCGCATGATGTCGGTGAGCAATACCGGCAGGAAAACATTGGTTTCAGGATCGGAAAAATACCGGATCTCTTCGGCCGAGAGGGGCGACATGAATACGCTGAGCTTATTCACATCCTGCAGTTTGTGGTGGGTCAGGAGAATCTTCCCCGTAAAGGGGTTCCCTTCGAAAAATACATCCCCTTTTTTCAGGAATTTTTCCAGCTCTTCCAGATCAAGGGCCTGGAGATCCCCTCTCACATCCATTACCACATAACGGTCATCTCCTGCCATGTTCTGGATGAACTCGCGTGAAGCGAAATAATAATCTACACCGTCCTGTTCGCCCGGCCGGGGTTCGCGACTGTTATAAAGGATCAGTGGCTGAAGCTTTTCCCTGATACCGGGATATATTCTTTTCAGGGCTTTGTCAAGGGGACTCTTTCCGACACAGGATGGCCCCGACAGAATGATCAGTCTGTGTGATAAATTTCCCATGGGTTATATTATCTTTACGGAGATATTCCGTTCGAAAACATCATCATTCAGGCAACCTTTATTTTCTTAACATATTTCCTTTTTTCGTCAAGCTCTCGTCTCAGAGCCCTGGATGCGATGGATATTCTCAGCCTCACCGGAAGGCTTTTCATCATCCATTTGCACAGCTTGTTGAAAAACCCGGGTGTAATGACCGTATGCCCTTTGAACGAGCGTTTCAGGGCAATCCGGGCCACCTGTTCGGCCGGCAGTATGGTGAGCCTGGCCAGCATCCCCTGACGGCGAATTCTTTCGGTAACCTCGGGATTGGTCATAATCGGTCCGGGGTGGATCACCGCCACTTTCACCGGCGTTTCCCGAAGCTCTTCGCGGAGGCCTCTTGAGAAGGAATAAATGAACGATTTGGAAGCCGGGTATACGGTTTTGAAAGGGACCGGACTGAATGCGGCAATGCTGGATATGTTCAGAATATAGCTGCGGGAATGATTTTTAAGTTCCCCGATCAGTAATTTGGTGAGCAGCGCCACAGTCCGGATGTTGAGCATGATGATGGTGTCAATGTAATCGATACTGCATTCGTCGTATTTTCTGCTTCCGCCTATGCCGGCATTATTAATCAGCATATTTACCCGGTACCGGGAGACGGCCCAGTGGTACACCCGGGACGGCCCGTCGGGTTTGGCAAGGTCGATTTCCAGGCATTGTACATCCACCCCGAATTCCTGGTTTATATCGCGGCACAGTTCCGGTAGGTCTTCTCCGGGCAGCGATACTAGCAGCAGGTTCATTTTCCGCTTGGCACATTCCCTCGCGAAGGCTTTTCCCAGACCCTGGCTGGCCCCTGTAATGAGGGTATACACCGGTTCAGGGGATGAAGTATCCTTGTAATACATGACTGCCGAATTGATGATTATGAATTATTCCGGGTAGAAAGATACAAAAGGTTTCCGTAGAAAAAAATGTGTTTGATTTCAGAAAGGAAAACAGTACATTCACCTGTTAAATCCATAAACAGATGAAAATAAGGATCAAAAGCCGGCTTTTCTGGATGCTTGTTATCATCCTGGCCGTCGGAATATGGTACGCCTGGCCTCGCCTTCCCATTATTACGGGATATGCTGCCAAGAATATGTGCTCGGGAATATTTCTTTCCGAAAGAACCCAGGAGCAGATTGAGCAACAGGAACTGAATTTTTTTCCCATTAACCTGGCCCGGAATGTGGTGGATATGGAAAACCGGTCGGTAACCAGTTCGCTGCTTGGGCTGGTGAAAAGAACGGCCGTGTATCGGGAGGGTCTGGGAAGTGTCCTGGTGATAGGGTACGAGGAGGAAATCCTGAAAAACCAGACACTGACATACGATGCTATTCTTCCGGAGTATCCGGATACCGTTCCCTGGCCGCTTGGTGACCGGATAGTGGATACGGTGCCGGCCGGACTGGACCGGGAAAAATTGGCGGAGGTGGTTAACAGTATTTTTGACCGGCCGGGAGAGGATCTGAAAAAAACTTACTCGGCCATAGTAGTATACAAAGGACAGCTTGTTGCGGAACAATATGCTGAGGGAGTTACCGAAGCCACCCGGCTGGTGAGCTGGTCCATGGCCAAAAGTGTGACAAATGCCCTGGTGGGGATACGGGTGAAGGAAGGCGGGCTGGTTCCGGATGCCCCTCCCGGTATTCCGGAATGGGAAAACGACGAAAGATCGTCCATTACCCTCGATCACCTGATGCGTATGAACTCGGGGCTGGAGTGGGACGAGGATTATTTTGACCTTTCGCACGTGACCAAGTTGCTGTACATGGAGCCCGATATGTATGCTTTTGCCGTTGAAAGCCTGCTGGCGTATAAACCCGGTACCCACTGGTATTACTCTTCGGGATCCACCAATATTATTTGCGGCCTGCTCAGAAATAGTTTCGGCAACGACGAGGCGTACCACCATTTTCCCCGCCGGGCCCTGTTCAATCCGACCGGTATGCGCAGTGCCGTATTTGAGACCGATCCTTCGGGTAACTTTGTGGGCTCTTCCTATATTTATGCCACCACCCGCGACTGGGCCCGGCTTGGCCTGCTGTACCTGAACAACGGTGTTTTTGCGGGCGATACCTTGCTGCCCGAAGGCTGGGTGGAGTATACCTGCCGGCCGACAGAAAATTCGGGGGGTCAGTACGGGGCACTGTTCTGGCTGAACCGTTCGGGAGAATATCCCGATGTGCCTGAAGACATGTTCTTTGCTGACGGCTTCAAGGGACAGCGGATATTTATCCTTCCCTCGCACGACCTGGTGGTGGTACGTATGGGATATTCATCCGAGACGGTCGATTTCAACCGGTTTCTTGCCGACATACTTGCTTTGTTGCCTGATAATTCCTTCTGCCCATAAAAAAACAGCTTGCCGGCTCCTGTTTATCCTTTTAGCTGTTTCATGCTTCCGAATTTTGACGTGGAGGATCCTTTGGGAGAAGGTATGGTTTTATTCGGAGAAAGGTCTTATTATCAGAACAACCATATTGTGTTCTCAGCCCGGATACAATATGGTATTACCGGGAAGCCGGCCGATATCGAATACGAGGTGAAGGACGGTTCCCGGGTGATTGCTTGCGGGAAGGTCAGGGCCGACAATGACCAGACCGGACTGAAGATCATTTTTGAATCGGATCGGGAAGATGTATATGTGCCGCAGGATACTAACGGAGGGGGAAAAATAGCGGTGTTACCCGATCCAGATATGAAGCTGGTTGCCGGGGAATACCCGGAGGAATAGGAGGTGTATCACACCGATACCCTGCTGATCCCGTATGTGTGGCAGACATCGTGCCTGTGACATGTTTGCCGGATGAAGATAATCCCCGGGCAGGAACAAATGGGATTTATTTATTATTTTTGAAAAAACGGCCGGAATGAAATTCATTCGGGGAATTACACTGTTTGTGTTTCTTGCCTTTCTGCCCTTTTTCCTGTTTCAGGGACAGGATAAGCAGATTTTCCGGCAAATGTTCAGGGAAGCCGAATCGGTTCTTTTATACCTGAATGAGGAACATGAGGCCCTGAAATTATTTCTGGAACTCGACCGGATGGACCCGGGGAATGCCCATATTCAATATAAAACGGGTTTATGTTATCTGCATCTGCCGGGCGAAAAGGAAAAGGCCATTCCCTGGCTGGAAAAGGCCGTTCGGCATATTTCCAGCGAATATAAACCGGTATACGATGAAAGGAATGCTCCGCCCGATGCCTGGTTTTACCTGGCCCTTGCCTATCATGTGAACAACCGGTTCGATGAAGCCATTGAGGCCTATAACACATTTATCGAAACGGCCGATATTTCGGGTTATTACGATGTGGAGTATGTACGTGAACAGATCACTGGTTGCCTCAACGCCAGGGAGATGGTAAACAATCCCGTACCCTGCCGGGAAACAAAGCTCGACAGAAGAATCAACGCCCATCAGGTTATACTGAATCCCGCCGTATCGGGTGACGGCCGGTCAATGGCATTTACTGTACGTGAAGGGGATGATTTCAGAATCTACTATACGGTGAGAAAGAATGAGCGGTGGAGTGCTCCGGAAGATATTACGGACCAGCTGAGAACTCGGGGGGATGGTATTACCAGTTCCCTGTCGGCCGACGGGAAGATCCTGATCGTATACCGGGATGCGGGAGGTGCCGGGGATTTATATATGAGTTACCTGCAAAACGGAAACTGGTCTGCACTGGAGAAACTCAACCGGAATATCAACACAAAATACTGGGAAGCTAACGGTTGCCTTTCTCCTGATGGGAACTCGCTGTATTTTTCAAGCAACCGGAAGGGAGGATACGGTAAGCTGGATCTGTACCGGTCAGAGAAAATGCCTGACGGGGACTGGGGGCCGGCCAGAAACCTGGGTCCGGTAATCAATTCCCCCCTGATGGAGGATGCTCCCTATATGTCCGCTACCGGCGACATATTGTTTTTCTCTTCCCAGGGTCACGGCAGTATGGGTGGATATGATCATTTTTACAGCGGGAAAACAGCCGCTGGTACGTGGAGCCTTCCGGTGAACCTGGGGTATCCCGTTAGCACGGCCGACGATGATCCCTACCTGGCCCCGGCAGGAAGAGGTGACACGGCCTACTATGCCCGTCTGGATGAAGAAACCGGGGGGCACGTCATTTCGAGAGTCATCCTGGGCGGTGAGGAACCGGTTGGGGCAGAAACGGCAAAAGACATACCAGATAAAGAACTGGGAGAAGAGGGGAAGATTCTTTCCGAAATCACATTGAAGGGAAGAGTCAGGTTGCAGGATAATAAACTGATCCCTGACACTGCGATACGGGTGAGTGTGGTGGATACGGTTAGCGGTAAGATATTACAGACCGTACGGCCTGATCCGGAAACCGGAGAATATTCGGTCAGTCTGCCTTCGGGTGCTTACCGGCTGATATATGAAGCCGAAGGCTATGAAAAACAGGAACACCATCTGGCCGTGGCAGAGCATGTCGGAAACAGGGAGGTGAGGGTGTCGACCCGGCTGGCTCCGTTGGAGGTGTCGGGCGGGGAATACCTTATTATCGAGAACATTTATTTCGGGTTCGATTCGTGGGAGCTGGACCGGGAAGCCAGGATGAGTCTGGAAAAGCTGGCCGGTATCATGCATGAGTACCCCGACCTGGAGTTCGAGTTGATTGGTCATACCGACACGGTGGGCAGCCAGGCCTACAACCTGGTGCTTTCGAAGCGAAGGGCCACTGCGGTGGCAATGTATCTTTTCGACAAAGGAATTGACAGGAGCCGGTTGCTAACCGAAGGGATCGGTGAGATTATAGCGGTAAGGAAAGACGAGAAATCGGTCGCGGTGGGCGACGAATCCCGTTATTTCAGGCGTGTGGAGGTGAAGCTGAAGGGGGATGCCCGTGCAGAAATCAGACAGGAAATGGAACTGCCTGAATATCTCCGTCCGGCACTTGACCTGAACTATACTGTCATTGTCCTGAAAGTGAAGAAAAGAATACCCGATGATTATTTTGACGGCTATGAAATGGAGGAACTGAAATACATCCGTGAGCAACAGGTTTCCGACGGCTATATTTACACTCTGGGAAGTTTTCCGCAGAAGCAAAAAGCTGTTCAGTTGCTCGGAAAATTGCGGCGGGAAGGATTTGATGAAGCCACCGTGGTGGATCAGCATGAACTGTCGGAACTGGTGGTGGGTGAAGATCCGGATATAGGCTTTCTTGGAAAACCTGAAAAAATCGACGAGATACCCTGGTATACCATTCAGATCTTTGCCCTGAAGGAACCTCCTCATCCCGCTGCTTTCCGGGGCAGGAAGGATATAATGAGTTTTCCCTGCCGGGATGGTTTTGTGAGGTATACCATAGGGGAATACCGTGGTTTTTCCAGTGCGTTGAAGGCTCTGCCGGAGATCAGGAAGGAATGGTATCCGGATGCCTTTATCCAGGAACTGGAAAAACTGGAAAAAGAGATGGCCGAATAACATGTTGCCCGGACCCGTTGATTTTCTCCGGACATGGCCAGCTGTTTCCGGAACAGTCAGATACCGGCATATCGATTTTTTCCACCATCAAATGACAGCAGTATAATATAATCACTGTTATCCGACTAAAAACTCAAGTCGATCATTTTTCTTCTGTATAGCCTAAACAGAGCATTGGTTTTCTGTTTTTCAAAACGACCTACCCCCATATTGGTGGAAAACAAGGCTAGTTGCAGGGTACTGCCTCCGGATTTATCATGACCAGCATGTCGAAAAATGCTTTTGATAAAAATCCGGAAAGAAAGGCAAGGGTTCTGGCGCGAACACCCCCCCGGCAGGTTGGGAACTACCAGGGAAGTGGCCGAGGCCGCCTATTTTCTGGTATCCGAAGCGTCTTCCTTTATTTCCGGGGTTGTGTTGCCGGTTGACGGGGGGGGAACTTCATCAGATTTTGAATATACTTCCCGTTCTTTCTGAAGAAATGCGGGTAAGCCGCATGATCAGCACACTTCATTTCAATGTTGACTGCCTATGAAAATAACGGATGCAAAAATCATTGTCACCTGCCCCGGACGAAATTTCTTACCCTGAAAGTATACACCGATGAGGGTATATATGATCCGGGTAATGCCACTCTGAACGGCAGGTAAAAGTCGGTGGTTTCCTATCTGGAAGATTCTTATATTCCCGCTCTGATAGGGGAGGAACCCGATAATATGGAAGACATCCGGCATAACTTTTACAAAGGAGCCTACTGGGAACGGGGGCCGGTTACCATGACGGCGATGTCGGCCATCGATATGGCTCTGTGGGATATCAAGGCGAAAAAGCTGAATGCCCCTCCTTATAGCCTTTCCGGAGGGAAGAGTCGTGACCGGGTGCTGGTGTATGACCATGCCTCTGGAAAAGAAATGAACGAGAGCATTGAAAGAACGGGAAAGCTGATTGATGAGGGGTGCCTGGTTGTCAGGGTGCAATCGGGAATTCCTGGAGTGCCTCATGCCTACGGCGTAACA
>DQWH01000197.1 GCA_011042635.1 Bacteroidota bacterium
CTGTTTAGCAGTTTCCGGTATTCACGGCTCACCATGTCGGCTCCGAAGGCCACTTCCACCACGGAATGGAATCCCAGTTCCCGAATCATACCCACCAGCACCTGGTAATTGCTGATATCGGTGAACTCGGCCGGAAAGCTGGGAGCCACCATGGCCACTACGGGACGACCCGACTGTAGCATAGCATACACATCCTGTTTGCTGTCAAGGAAAGTTTTGGCACCCTGGCTGCATACTTTCACACAGTTCCCGCAACCGATGCAACGCTCACTGATCACCTCGGCCTGGCCGTTCCGGATGCGAATGGCCTTCACCGGGCATTCCCGCACACAGGTGTAGCACATTTTGCAACGGTCTTTGACCGTATACACCAACCGTTTTTCTTTCAGGGCACTCATGGGGGTTCTGGTTATTTTATATTATTTCAAAACATATCTTTCCTGATAGGATGTATGCAACAGGGCATGGCTGCGTTCACCCAGGGGTTTCCCCAGGAACCGGCTGTATAGGTCTACCACATCGGGGTTTTTGTGGGACACCTTAATTGGTTCGCGGTCGTCAATTTCATAGAGGGCACACGACCTGGCCCTGATGGCCTCGTTATCGGCGCCGATATGCTGTCCGCCGCCGTTGATGCATCCGCCGGGACAGGCCATGATTTCGATGAAATGGATATCATCCCGTCCGTTTCGTATTTCATCCAGCAGTTCGCGGGCATTGCCCAGTCCGCTCACACCCGCCACACCCAGATCCAGTCCGTTGATATTGATGCGGGTTTCCTTTCTCCCTTTGAATCCCCTCACCTCCGGTATGCGGAACTGGGCCAGCTCTTTCCCGGTAAGTTTGTAATAAGCGGTACGGATGGCTGCTTCCGCCACCCCCCCCGAAGCACCGAAAATTTTTCCTGCAGTGCTTCTCGCCCCCAGTGGTGAATCGGTCATTTCGGGCTCCAGCCGGTGCATATCCACTCCGTACATATGGATGAAGCCAGCCAGTTCACGGGTGGTGAGCACGGCATCCACGTCAGGCAGTCCTCCCTGCATCATCTCTTCCCGCTGTCCCTCGAATTTTTTAGCCGTGCAGGGCATAATGCTCACCGAGTAGATGTTTTCAGGAACAATGCCTGTCTGTTTGGCCCAGAAGCTTTTGATCACCGCTCCCATCATCTGCTGGGGTGATTTACAGGTGGAGATGCGTGGCAGAAAATCGGGGTAGAATTCTTCGGCAAACTTGATCCAGGCCGGGCAGCAACTGGTAATGAGGGGCAGGTTTTCACCCTTTTTCACCCGTTTGATCAGCTCGGCCGATTCTTCCATAATGGTGAGATCGGCTGACATGCTGGTATCGAACACATAGTCGAACCCGATTTTTCTGAGCGCTGCATTGAGGATCCCGTTTACATCTTTTCCGGGTTCCATGCCGATCTCTTCGGCCAGGGAAACCGAGATGGCCGGGGCATACTGTACCACCACCGTTTTTTCCGGATCGTCCAGGGCCTGCCTGATCTCACCGAACTGGTTCTTTTCCGACAGGGCGCCGGTGGGACAAACCAGGATACACTGGCCGCAGTTCACACAGCTGCTGGTGTTCAGGCCCATGTTGTAGGCCGTCCCTATCACCGTGTTGCTTCCGCGGTTAATGAAATCGATGGCCGATACGCCCATCACTTCTTCGCACACTCTCACACAGCGGCCGCACAGGATACATTTGTCCGGGTCACGCACAATGCTGGCGCTGGAACGGTCCAGGTGCAGTTCTTTCTTTTGCCCCCGGATCTTCCGTTCCCGCACACCCAGATTCAGCGATAATTTTTGCAGCCCGCAGTTCCCGTTCCGCACACAGTACAGGCAATCGTCGGGATGATCGGCCAGCAGCAGTTCCAGAATAGTTTTGCGGGCCTCCACCACTTTGGGTGAATGGGTCAGTACCTTCATTCCTTCTTCCACAGGATAAGAACAGGAAGTAATGAGGCGTCCGCTGCCTTCCAGTTCCACCAGGCACATGCGGCAGGCTCCGCTGGGGAACCTGTCTTTCATGTGGCACAGAGTGGGAACATGTATCCCGTTCCTTTTCAGTACATCCAGTATGTATTCCCCTGGACGGGCTTCTACGGGTTGATGGTTCACTTCAATGGTCATGGCTACTGTATTTCTGTCGTTAGGATACTACCTCAATGGCATGGAACTTACAGGTCTCCTGGCACGATCCGCACCCGATGCATTTCTCCTCCAAAATGAAATGCGGACTTTTCCTGGACCCGATGATAGCCCCGGTGGGGCATTTTCTGACGCAGGCCGTACAGCCGGTACACAGATCCACGTTAATGCGGAAGGTGCGCAGGCCGGTGCAAACACCGGCCGGGCAAACCCGGTCGTAGATATGGGCCTCGTATTCATCCCTGAACCATTTCAGGGTACTTAGCACCGGATTGGGAGCCGATTTGCCCAACCCGCACAGAGAAGTCTCTTTGATCACCCTTCCCAGTTTTTCGAGCTGAAGCACCCCCTTGAACCGTTTCAGGGCATCGGCACTGCCGTTTGCCGGTTTTTCGGTAATACTTTTTAGTATTTCGAGCATTCTGCGGGTTCCTTCCCGGCAGGGGATGCATTTCCCGCAGCTTTCACGCTGGATAAAGTCCATGAAAAACATGGCCACATCCACCATACAGGTATCCTCATCCATCACCACCATTCCTCCGGAACCCATCATAGCCCCTACCTTCAGCAGGGAATCATAATCTACTTCAATATCGAGGTTCTGTTCGGTTATGCAGCCGCCCGATGGACCGCCGATCTGCACCGCCTTGAATTTCTTTCCGTTCCGGATACCTCCGCCGATGATATAAATGATATCGCGGATGGTCGTTCCCATAGGAATTTCCACCAGCCCGGTCCGGACGATCTTCCCCGAAAGGGCGAACACCTTGGTACCCTTGCTTTTTTCCGTTCCCAGGGAAGCGAACCAGTCGGATCCTTTCTCGAAAATACCGGGCACATTGGCCAGGGTTTCCACATTGTTGATCACCGTGGGTTTTCCGAACAAGCCGCTGGTGGTGGGAAACGGAGGCCGCGGGCGGGGCATGCCCCGTTTACCTTCGATACTGTGCATCAGGGCGGTTTCTTCTCCGCATACGAAAGCGCCGGCCCCCATTTTCATGATAATGTCGAACGACACCCCGGTGCCCAGGATATTTTCGCCCAGCAGATCGTACTCCCTGGCCTGTGAAAGGGCTGTTTTCAGCCTTTCGATAGCAAGGGGATATTCAGCCCGGATGTACACATAAGCTTTTGTGGCACCCATGGCATAACCGGCAATGGCCATCCCTTCGACCAGCCTGTGCGGATCACCCTCCACCACAGCCCGGTCCATAAAAGCCCCGGGATCTCCCTCATCGGCATTACATATCAGGTATTTCTGATCGGCCTGTTCCCGGGCAGCCAGTTTCCATTTCATGGCGGTGGGGAACCCCCCTCCACCCCGGCCGCGCAATCCAGCTTTTTCCACTTCGGCTATCACCTCTGCGGGAGTCATTTCCCGCAGTGTCTTGACAAGGCTGGCGTATCCACCCGAGGCAATATATTCTTCGATGCTTACCGGACTGATCACCCCGCAGTTTTTCAACACCACCCTTTCCTGGGGCGCAAAAAACGGATGCTCGTCTAGGTAATGTACTCCTTCCCAGTGTTTTTCCCCCGTGGCACGGAATTGACCCAGCACCCCGTTTTCGGGTAGTTCCAGAGCAAATATCCGGCTCAGAAGGCCTTCCACCCGATCGGCGGTCACCTGTTCAAACGATATCCGGTTGAATCCCGGTATCAGCACATCCACTATGGGTTCGGAAGAACACAGTCCGATACATCCCACACTCACCACGGAAGCTTTCAGTCCGTTTCGATCCAGGTACTCTTTGATAGCCTCCCGGGTTTTCCCCGCGCCGGCACCCAGTCCGCAGGTGCCCGCCCCCACAAAAATGACAGGGTGTTCGGGATTCTCATACCGCAGTCCGGAAAGAACCCCTGCAACCGGTTCATCGGTTTGGTTCTTTTCTGAAAGAAGTGATGAAATCAGGATATCACGAACGTTATTTTTTTCCTGGCTGCTCATGACTGCACCTCCCCGTTTTTAAGCTGTTCTATGGTCTGGTGAATGGATGCCGCGGTTACTCTGGCATGGAATTCTCCGTTGATACTGATCACGGGGGCCAGGCCGCATGCCCCGATACAGGCCACCACTTCCAGGCTGAACAGGCCGTCGCGTGTGGTCTGGCCTGGTTTGATCTTCAGGGTTTTCTCCAGTTCTTCCAGCACCGTGGCCGATCCCAGCACATGACAGGCCGTTCCTCGGCAAACCTGGATATGGTATTTGCCCCGTGGCTCGAATCGGAACTGGTTATAAAAGGTGGCCACACCGAATATTTTGCTGGCGGGCAGTGAGAGATATTCTCCCACCTCTTTCACGGCCTCGCGGGAAAGGTATCCCTGCCGTTCCTGGATTTCCTGCAGGATCGGGATCAGGTTCGACCTTCCGTTTTTCGGGTATTCCCTGAGTATTTCCTTGACTTCCATTCCTCTGTCTGTTAATCAATTAACACTTTATCTGAAAAAAATTCAGTTCCCCAGGATCCGTTTAATTTCCTGAAGGACTCTTTCGGGATCGATGGGTTTGCGCAGGAAACCGTTCACCGGGAACCAGATGTTCCTGCCGTCTTCCGAACGGTAATCGATGCCGGCCTCACCGGTATTGATATTCTTCACCAGGATCACCTGCAGTTCCTTGTAGGAAGGATCCTGACGGTACTGACGGGCCATTTCCTGCACACTGGTGCGGGTGGTGGTCAATACATCAATACTGGTTTGCATCAGGAAGGGGATTTTTTTCAGTTCGGGATCGTTCAGAATGGCCTGGGCCATTTCAAATCCTTCGTAATGTGTGGTCATCATCACATCGAGAATGGCCAGATCGGGTTTTTCATTCCGTGCCTTTTCCAGGCCTTCTTCCTTGTTTGTGGCCGTGATCATATCGTATCTGTTTTTCTTCAGGATGGTTTCCATCACGGTCAGTACATCGGGATCATCGTCCACTACCAGAATTTTCTTTTTTTCGTTCATGGCTTTCGTTTTTTTAGGGGTTACCACTGGCCTGCCAGGGGCAGGTTTTTTTACTCATGCATTTTCCCTGTTTGAATGCATGAACAAAAGTAAAACAGCACCCCCCCGCGGAAAAGAGAGTTTTTTACGGTTTTCAAACGGTAATGGAAGGAAGGTTTCAGTAGCAAAAACCAGTACTTTCAGGAAGGTTTTCTTCCTGAATGTATGGATATGACATACACATCAGATCACAACCAGCTTATTCTTAATGGCATACGAAAGGAGGGAGAGGGTGTTCTTACACCCGGTTTTTGACAGCAGGTTGGATTTGTGCCCCACCACGGTTCGTTCGCTCACACACAGCACGTCGGCAATTTCCTTATTGCTGAGTCCTTCACAGAGAAGCTGCAGGATCTCTTTTTCGCGGCGGGTCAGGTGCAAGTCGGGTTCATCCGTGCGGGTTTCCCGCGACAGCTGGCGGGTAAAAAAGCGGAAAAGCTCTTCGGAATAGTAATTGCCTCCCCTGTGAACCGTTTCAATGGCCTTTTTCAGGGTTTCCCTGCTCACGTTCTTGATCAGGAAGCCCATCACGCCGGCATCCATCATACTCTGGATGTATTCATCGTCATTGAACATGGTCAGGGCGATGATCTTCCTGCCGGGGTCTTCTTCCATGGCCCGGAAGGTGGCTTCTATTCCGTTCATGACCGGCATTTCGATGTCCATCAGAATGATATCGGCTTCGGTATGTTCGATCTTCTCGAGAAATTCCTTCCCGTTACCGGCTTCTCCCACCACGGTCATGCCGCCCAGTTTGCCGACCACCATTTTCAGTCCGTTCCGGAAGATTTCGTGATCGTCCACAATAAATACCCTGATGTTCTGGCTCATGTGTTTCATTTTATGCTGTTCAACATCTATAAACCCGGCATGGCGGGGAAATGATCTACAGAGAGATTTCTATGTAAAAAGTGCTTCCTTTACCCGGTTCACTCCGGATTCGGCAGGTGCCGTTAATCGATTTGATCCGGCTCACAATATTCTTCAGCCCCATCCCTGCCCGGGTTTCATCCATCAGGTTATCGGGATCGAAGCCTCTGCCGTTGTCACTGTAAACAAGCTTTACAACTTTGTCTTTCCTCTCGAGGAAAATATCTGCCCGTTCGGCCCCCGAATGCCGGATGGTATTGTTGATCAGTTCCGATATGACCCTGAACAGGATGAGTTGTATATTTTTTTCCAGGGGCTCGAACATGTTTTTGGTTTCCAGTCCCACTTCGATTTGCTGGGTAAGATTCACCTTTTTGCAGAATGCTTCCAGGGCAGTAACCAGGCCGTAATCGTGTATAACCCTGGGCACTAAATTGTTTGAGATATCTCGGGTATTGGAAATGGCTTCATCCACCAGCTCCGAAGTATATTTCACATAATTTCCCCTGTCTTTCTTACCGATGGAAGGATTTCCCAGTTCGTTCACATACAACTTGATGGTGGAGAGGAGAGGGCCCAGCCCGTCGTGCACATCCCGCGAGAATCTTTCTCGTTCCTTTTCCTCGGCCTGAATCACCGCACTCAGGATCCTGCGCTCCAGTTCCTTCCTTTCCGTCACATTCCGGGCAGCCGACAGGATGTAACGGCTTCCGCCCATATCGATCAGCCGGCTTTTCATTTCTACCGGGAAACTTTTCCCGTCGCGTGTCATATGTTCCGATTCATAGGTAAGTTGCCCTTCCCTCATGATCTTTTCCCGGGTTTTCTTCACCTGTTCCCTGAACCTGTCGGTTTTGATTTCTTCCATACTCATTTTCAGCAAATCTTCCTTTTCATAGCCCAGGTTCTCACAGGCCGACCGGTTCACTTCCACAAATTTCCCCTCCATATCGGTCACAAAAATATCGTCGGTAGTGCTGTTGAACAGGAAGCTGAAACGGCTTTCCGTTTCTTTCAGGGCAGTACGGGCAGAAGAAAGTTTCTGGTCGCGGGCTTCCATTTCCCTGAAAAAATCCCGCACTTTTTCTGTAGTAAAATAATAGACAAACACCGAGAACAGGAAAACAATAATCAGACCCACCAGTCCCGATGAGATCAGGGTTTTTCGGATCAATCCGCGGAATTCTGTCTGAGGTATGACCACGGCCGCCACATACAGTTCAAACGGTTCGAAATATTCCACCGCCAGCATCAGGGGGTTGGTTGAACCTTCCGGGTGAAACACCAGACTCCTGTCGCCTGCTTCCAGTATGGATTTTACATACGTAAAATACTCCCACTTTTTTCCTTCCTGTTCCGGATGTATTACCAGCGTTCCTTCCCGGTCGAAAACGAAAGGATACCCGGTTTTACCGATTTTGAGGCTGTAGAGGATCTCCCTCAGCCGGTCTAGGTCTTTTTCCTGATCGCCCACATACAAAATGCCCTTTATTTCACCGTCAAGAAAAATCGGTTCATAGGCGGTAATGTACCAGTCGTTTACCACAAAAGCCCTTCCGTAATATGTTTCTCCCCGTTCAATGGCCCGGATCACAGGCGAATCGTTCGGGATATAGGTTCCGGTTGCCCGGTTGCCTGCCTCATCCGGCACATTCGTAGAAATACGTACAAACCCGCTGTCCGATTTCTGGAATATAGTTACGGTGCCTCCGAACAGAGTTTTCAGTGAATCCACCAGGCTATAACTTTCATGAAGGATCTCATCGCCCAGTTTCCACTGTTTCAGCCTTACGGTATGGGTTTTTTTTGTGATCTGATGGATCACCTCCATTTGTTTTTCGGCAGAGATTTCTGTCAGGGGCATGGAATGGAACACTGCATGGGCCACAGCCAGGTTGGTTTTCACCCGGTCCATCTTCAGGCTTCGCTCCCGTTCAAACATTCTGACAAGGGTATTCACTTCCAGGCGGAGATTCTGCTCCAGTTGTTCCTGTATGGTGATCCCGGATATCCGGATATGATACAGGGTTGATACCAGAATGGCCAGGACAATCCCGAAAAATATCGGAACAAAAAGTGTCAGCCTGACGGAAAGTTTGTTCATCCGGTTTGCCATGCCTGAAACATTTCAACAAAAATAGGAAATCATCCCATCTTGTCACACGACAAGAACCCGGAAGGCGGTAAGAAGTTTTTCCCTTGCCAGCCATAGTTCACATCAGTATCCTCTTTTTGTATATGTTATGCAACATGTTCTGTTCTGAATTATGTTACTTTCATGCGGGAATAATCACCCTTTACTTATTGTCATATTATAATATATGCTTATTAATATCTGAATACCAGTAACCCACAGAAAAATATTTTTCGGTTTACATGAAAAACAACCGGCGTAATTTTTGAAAGAGGGAATAACACGCCTATCTTTGCATTTTCTTTTTTTCTAAACATACTATCTATAGAAAAATGATCACCAGACTTAAGGGAATTTTTTTATTCATTATTTGTGGCCTGATGACATTCATGGCTGTTACGGCACAGGAAACAAGCGACACATTGAGGAAAAATGCCGTCAATATATTTATTGACTGCCATCGCTGCGATATGAACTATATCAGGGAAGAAATACCCTATGTCAATTACGTCCGCGATGTGAAGGAAGCAGATGTATACATTCTGGAAACCATCCAGAGGACAGGTTCGGGAGGATTAGCCTTTAACTACATATTTAACGGCAGGAGAAAATATGCCGGCATGAACGATACCCTGATGTATTCAAGCCGCCCAGACGATTCCTCTGATCTCATTCGCCGTCGGCGAACGGAAACCATGAAAATGGGACTGATGCGGTATGTGGCCAGGACTCCCCTGGCAAGCGAGATCCAGATCAGCCATTCGAAGGGTCTGGAGCAGGAAGAAGTAATCGACAGGTGGAATTTCTGGGTATTCGAACTGGAGACCAATCCCCGTTTTGAATGGGAAGAATTATCTCAGGAGGTCAGGTTGAGGAATTCCGTCTCTGCCAACAAGGTTACACCCGACTGGAAAATTGAATTCGATTTCGACCATGATCTCAGCATAAACAAATACACGTATGATGATACAACCTATGTAAGGGAAAAAAGCTCGGCCAAGTTTGACAATCTGGTGGTAAAAAGCATCAACGACCACTGGTCGGCCGGTATGCGCTTGGATATCTCCCGGTCTACTTTCAGTAATTATCTCCTGCACTATAATATTTATCCTTCGGTTGAATATAATATTTACCCCTATTCCGAAGCTACCCACAAGCAGCTTCGTATTCTTTACGGCCTCGGCCATACCTATTCACATTACATTGATACAACCATTTACAACCTGATCAGCGAGCACCGCTTCAAACAGGAGCTCCAGATTGCATACGAAGTACAGAACCAGTGGGGATCAGTGAATCTTTCCATGGAGGCCTCCAATTATTTGCATGATTTTTCAAAAAACCGGCTCGAATTGAATGCACGCATCCACATACGAATCACAAAAGGGCTGTCATTCAGCTTATTCGGAGGCATGGCCCGCATCCGCGACCAGCTGTCGCTGGCCAAAGGGGAGCTTTCAGAAGCCGATATCCTCCTCCGGCTCCAGGAACTGGCAACAGGGTACCGCATTGACGGAGGCCTGGGCATCACATATACTTTCGGGTCCATATACAATAACGTAGTAAATCCACGATTCGGCAACCGGTTTCGTTTCTGACCCGGTTTCCCTGATGCAGTTGTTCCCGCAGCGTGCCAATTTTAAAAAAAATCGTAAATTACACCCCTGGATTGGTTTCCACGGTAGTTGCCAGCCAGTAATTCAGGGTTATGCCTACGACAGGAGGTTGGAAAAATATCGTCAGAACAGGAAAGTTAATGGCGGTGTTTCTTTTTATTCCCGCTATGCTCCACGGACAGGTCACCGGCAAACCCTATGTGATCAATTTCAGCAAAAACATTTACGGAGGCGAAAACCAGAACTGGTCGGTGGATATTGACCGGGAAGGAATGGTTTATGTAGGAAACAATGCCGGCATGCTGGAATTCGACGGAGCTAACTGGTATCTTCACCAAATCAGGGAAAACATGGTTATCCGCTCGGTAGCCGTGGGTGAAGACGACAGAATCTATACCGGATCGTATGAAGAGTTCGGATACTGGACGAGGGATCAAAAAGGCCTGCTGAGCTACTACTCGCTGAGCGATTCACTGGATCCCGCACTGCTTTATAATGATGAGATATGGAGGATTATCCCTCTGAACGGACTGGTGTATTTTCAATCATTCTCAAAAATATACATATACAACGGAAAAGACATCCGTATTCTCTGGCCGCCTTCCTCCCTGGTCCTTTTGCAGCGTGCCGGTGACCGGTTGTTTGTTCATGTCAATGCTTACGGATTGTACGAAGTGTTCCCCGACAGCATGGTCTATGTTCCCGGAAGTGGTTTCCTGGCCCATGATGAAATCAAAATGGTTGTGCCTGCCGGCAGAAATGAACTACTGATCGGAGCCGCAGAAAACGGACTTTTCAGGTTGAAAGGAGAGGAATGGAGAAAATGGAATGTTCCTGCGGCAGAAATCATCAGGAACGCAGAGATCAACGGAGGACTCAGTCTGAATGACCGCTTCTTTATCGGGACCATTGTGGACGGTTTATTTATTCTGGACCCCGAGGGAAACATCCTGCATCACCTTCACACGGAAAACCAGCTCCAGAACAATACTGTCCTGTCTATACGCGCAGACAGGGATCAGAATCTCTGGGTATGTCTGGACAGAGGCGTGGACCTGGTGCAGATGAACAGCCTGACCGACCTTTACCCTGACCGAACGGGCAGGCTGGGTTCGGTGTATGCGGCGGCCCTGCACAACCATGTGCTCTGGATAGGAACCAACCACGGTCTGTTCCGGTCTGATTTTATCACCGGGCGCGGATTCACCGACCCGGTAATGATCCCCGGATCGAACGGACAGGTGTGGGACCTGGGACTGTTTGACGGAGAACTCATTATGGGACATACCCGGGGAACTTTCCGGGTTTATTCCAACAACCAGATAGAACAGATCTCGGACATAAACGGGGGATTTGACCTGCAAAAAATCACCCGCGGAGACCGGGAATACCTGCTGCAAACCACTTACAGCCATCCGGTAGTATACACAAAAAAAGACGGGAACTGGTCGTTTTCACACCGTGTGGAAGGCATACTTGAACCCCTGCCCCGTTTTGAGATCGACCATCTGGGATACATCTGGGCGGCACACAACCAGCGGGGGGTGTTCCGCATCCGGTTAAACGACAGTCTCACCCGGCCGGAATCGGTAAAATTCTACGACCGGGAAAACGGACTGTCAGCCGACTGGAAAGTACACGTGGGAAAAATAAACAACCGGGTTATATTCCTGACCGGGCATGATATACAGACATACGATGATTTGCAGGATACCATAGTGACACATGAGGCGCTGAACAGCCGGCTGGGCGACTACAGTCATTCCCGCCAGGTAATCCCGGCTGGTGAAAGCCGGTACTGGTTCATTAGAGATCAGCACACGGCTCTTTTTCGTATCGATGACAGGGAATGCCGGAAAATATTTGAGTACCGCCCCGGGCTGCTGAATATGTACTTTGTTTCCGGGTATTCAGGTATTGAAACTGCAGCCGACAGTCTTTTCCTGTTTTGTTTTGACAACGGGTTCGCTCTGATGCACAGATCATCCTTTTCCCGGGTTCCTCCTCCACCCGAACCTGCCCTGCGAAGGGCCCACGCAAGCTCAGACAGGGGAGAACGCCTTTCTCTTAATCTGAAAGGAGAAGACCAATCCGTGATCTTACCCCATGCCATGCGGAATCTTTTCTTCCGGTTCTCTTCCACACAAACCACCCTCTTCCCCCAGTACCGAACCCGTTTGCTCGGGCTGCAGGAAGAATGGACTATATGGAGTAATGCCTCATCGGCCACCTATACCCGGCTGCAGAGCGGACATTATGTATTCCAGGTCCAGGCCCGGGGGATCAGTGGAAAAGAAAGCAATCTGGCCGAATTCACCTTTATCATACGCCCACCCTGGTACCGCTCGAACCTTGCCTTCCTCCTCTACGGAGTTCTGCTGGTAACCGGAATCATTGCCCTCAGGATTTTGTTTCTGCACAGGCTCAGACAGCATGCCCTGGAACTGGAAAGAACCGACAGGGAAAAAAGAGAACAGGAAAAAATGCTGGCGGAACAGCGTTATATGAAACTGAAAAACGAGAGCCTGGAAAAAGATATCCATTTCAAGAACATGCAGCTGACCAATTATACTTACAACATCATCAACCGGAATAAAACCCTGATCCGCATCAAGGAAGAAATTCTGAAAATGCAGAAAGAAAAGGGAGAAGGACACCCCCATGCCCCCTACGGCCGGATAATGAAACTGGTGGAAAAAAACCTTTCTTCCGAGGACGACTGGAAAATATTCGAATCGCATTTTGATGAAGCCCATCAGGATTTCTTCAAGCGTCTGATCGAGGCATATCCCGAGCTGACCCCCAGCGACCTGAAACTCTGTGCATACCTTCGCCTGAATCTATCTTCCAAGGAAATTGCGCCTCTGCTGAATATCACGGTACGGGGAGTGGAAATACGACGTTACAGGCTCAGAAAACGACTGAAACTACCCAAGGAAGAAAATCTGGTAGAGTTCATTATCCGGTTCTGAGAAATCAGACTGAGATTGCAATTTATTTTATCTCCTCATTTACACTCACTTAGACTTCATACATGCCGGGCATGATGTAGTAATGATGTAGTCACCGGCTCAGACTGATCAACCGGGTGTAGAAAAATTGTGATAGTATTAATTTTCAATATGATACAATTATACCGTAATTTAGTTTCCCTAAACCGGAGCCCATATGAGACCAGAAAACCGAATATCCCGGATGCTGATCGTTCCCCTGCTGATCCTGCTGTTCACCTCATGTCACCGGGGAACAGGCCCCGGTGGTGAAACCGGTATAGACACCTTTACAGAAGATCTGAAATTAAGAACATTCCGGTTCTTCTGGGAACAGGCCGATTCGTCCACCTTTCAGATACCCGACCGTTATCCCACCCGCACATTCACCAGCATTGCCGCCACCGGTTTCGGCCTGGCATCCTACCTGGTGGGCATAGAGAACGGATACATCACCCGGCAGGAAGGATCGGAACGGGTGTTAGGCACTCTGGAATGGCTGTGGAATGCCCCTCAGGGTGAGAATGCCTCAGGAACCAGCGGCTACCGCGGTTTTTTCTATCATTTTCTGCAATATGGTTCCGGAACACGCTACCGTCAGGTGGAACTGTCGACCATCGACACGGGGTTGCTCATGGCCGGGATCCTCGCCTGCCAGTCGTATTTTAACGGCAACAACCCCACCGAACAGGCCATCAGGAAACTGGCCGATTCCCTGTTCCTCAGGGTGGAATGGGACTGGGCCATGAACGGACAAAACCACATGTCGATGGGATGGCATCCCGAATCGGGTTTCATTGAAGCCAGATGGACCGGTTACAACGAAGCCATGATCCTGCTGGTCATGGCTCTGGGTTCACCTACCCACACCGTGAACGATTCGGTCTGGGCACACTGGTGCGAGGGATACGAATGGAAAGAATTTTACGGCCGCGATCATGTGAATTTCTCTCCGCTTTTCGGCCACCAATATTCGCATATGTTCATCGACTTCAGAGGAATACGTGATCCATACATGCATTTGAAAGGCATCGATTATTTTGAAAACGCCCGCCGGGCCACCCTTTCCAACAGGGATTACTGTATTGATAATCCAAATAACTTCAAAGGATACGGAGAAAATACCTGGGGTCTGACCGCCTGTGACGGACCTGCTCATCAAATCCTGGTTACGGAAAACAGGGATACCGTGCAATTCTGGGACTACCGGGCCCGGGGAGCCAGTGCCCTGGGAATCATCGACGACGGGACCATTGCTCCCACCGCCGCCGGAGGCTCCATTCCCTATGCTCCCGATCTATGCCTGAATGCCTTATACCATATGAAACAGCAGTTCGGTGAACAAATCTATGGGGAATATGGTTTTCGGGATGCATTCAATCTCACTTTTCCGGTGCAGGAGGGAAACAGTCCGGGTTGGTTTGATGTGGATTACCTGGGCATTGACCAGGGCCCCATTCTCATACAACTGGAAAACCACCATACCGGCCTGATATGGGATATCATGAAGAAAAACAGGCACATCGTGAACGGACTGAAAAAAGCCGGATTTTCAGGTGGTTGGCTTGACAATGAGGACAATATTTTGTAAATTATTGAAAAATAAATTTTTATGCAAAAACCTTTCTTTCATAACAAAATCCTTCTACAGGGTGTAGCTCTGTTGCTATTCCTTATTACCACCGGTTATGTCACCGGACAGCGGGTGGTTACGGGAAAAATCACCGGGTCAGATACGGGAGAAGGACTTCCCAATGCCACGGTAGTGGTAAAGGAAACAACCCGTGGTACTATTTCCGATCTGGACGGCAACTACCGCATCGAGCTGCAGGAAGGTGACGAGATACTGGTTTTCACATACCTGGGGTATGAAGAGCGGCAGGTGGAAATAGGCAACCGCAGCGAGATCAATGTGGAACTACAACTTTCCAGCACAGCACTGGATGAGGTGGTGGTGGTGGGATACGGCTCACAGAAAAGCAGGGACCTGACCGCGCCCATTTCCACAGTCAAGGGAAATGAACTCTCCAAACAGGTGGCTACCGGAGTCATGAATGCCATGCAGGGAAAGGTGGCCGGTGTACAGATCATCAACAGCGGGATCCCAGGCAGAGGTCCGTCTGTGAAGGTGCGTGGCGTGGGATCCATTGGCGATTATGCCAATCCCCTGTATGTGGTTGACGGTGTATTTGTGGATAATATAGATTTTCTGAGTGCAAGCGATATTGAAGATCTGACGGTTCTGAAAGATGCTTCGGCAGCAGCCATATACGGTGTACGCGCCGCCAACGGCGTGATCCTGGTCACTACCAAAAAAGGAATTACCGAAAAACCCAATATCAGCTATAAAGGGTACTGGGGAATGCAGGTTCCTGTGAATATTCTGGACATGGCTACCCGGGAACAGTACGTTACCCTGATGAACGAGGCCAATGTCAACACCCCTGACTATGTCCCGAGAGATCCTTCGGATTACCCTGCCAGTACCGACTGGTATGAAGAGCTGGTGCGATATGCACATATGACCAACCATACCCTGGATATTTCAGGATCGGGCGAATCAACCAGTTACTCGCTGGGAGGAAGTTTCCTTTTCCAGGACGGGATTATGGACGCAAAGAACAATTACCAGCGGTTCAATATCCGGGGCCGGCTGGATCAAACCGTCAACGAGTATATCAAAATCGGGGTCAATACCATCTATTCCCGGCATAATAAATATGTACCAAACGAAGGAGCCTTTTTCAGTGCATACGTGAACCCACCCGTTTACCCGGTATATGACGAAGACAACACGGAAGCCTATCCGGTACTTTTCGCTTCGCCCCAGACCTACGGCTTCGGGAATCAGTACGGCAATCCCGTAGCCGCCGCCTATTATGTGGACAATTTTGAAAAAGGCGACAAGCTGGTTTTCAGCGCCTACGCAGAAATCTCCCTCATTGAGGATCACCTGACTTTCCGCTCCGCATTCAATCAGGACCAGGGCCATTACACGCTGCGGAACTACACCCCGGCCTTTTACGTGGGGGGATCACAGGGAGTTAGAAAATCCGACCTCACAAAAACATTCGGAAGTTCCTCCAAACAAATTATCGATAACCTGCTCACCTATAATAACCGTTCCGGCATTCATACCTATTCCGTTATGCTGGGACAGTCCACCCGCATCGAGAAGTGGGAAAATATGTCGGGGTACGCCCTGGACGTGCCGGGATTGGACGATCAGTCAAAATACCTGGTTAACGGCTCGTTCAACGACCGAAATGCCTGGGACGACGCTGCCCGTTACCATGGACTTTCTTTCTTTTCAAGAGGAACATATAATTACGACGGCAGGTTCCTGGCTACTCTTACCTTCCGGGCCGATGCCAGCTCCAAATACCAGAAAAAATGGGGATTCTTTCCCTCCATCGGTCTGGGATGGATCCTGACCAGTGAAGATTTCATGCAGAACCAGGACTGGTTTAACTTCCTGAAAGCCAGGGTTAGCTGGGGTATGCTGGGAAATGACAATGTTCCCGCCAATTCAACCGTCATCCTGGGCCAGACCGGTGCAGGGAGTTCTGCCGTTTTTGGCGACCGCCTGGTTGACGGGATTGGAGCCCAGACAGTATTGCAGAATTACCTGCGCTGGGAAGTGGTGAATGAATTTGATGTTGGATTCGATTTCACTTCGAAAAATGATAAACTTTCAGGAGAAATAGACTTTTACCACAGGGTCACCAACAACGTCGTGTTCTACGCACCCATCGCCACAGGAGGAGGGGTGGCCGAACTTCTGGGTAATAACGGGAAGGTGCTGAACATGGGAGTGGAACTGGGACTTCGCTGTAACGGAAAATTCAGCGACCGTATCGGCTACCACATCGGGATGAATGCCACCACGGTGCACAACAGGGTCCTGGAACTGGAAGGCCGTGATTACATTCCCAGCGGACTGATCAGGGGAAATTACACCACCCGCACGGAAGTGGGTCATCCCATCGGTTCATTCTACGGGTATGAAGTGGAATCAGTGTATGAAAGCGAAAGCCAGGCCCTTCAGGATCCGGTCAGCCAGACCATCAAGGGAGCGGGCTTCTTCAAATACCGGGACCAGAACGGAGACGATGTGATTGACGCTGACGACAAGGTGTATCTGGGCAGTGCCATTCCCTGGCTGATGACAGGCCTGGATTTTGGAATGAATTATAACAAACTGGATATCAGCGTATCCCTGTTCGGACAGTTCGGAAACAAGATCCTGAACGCCAAACGAATGAACCGGGATGTCTTTGCCGACGGGAACTATGATCAGGATTTCTACGAGAACCGGTGGACCCCCGACAGCAAATCAACAGATTACCCGTCTGCCGAAGCCTATAATTATTCATATATACAACAGGCCAACGACTTTTTCGTGGAAGATGGATCCTTTATCCGCATCCAGAATGTGCAGGTAGGATATACCGCCGAACCGGCCGGTTTCGTCCCCCGCTTGCGGATTTACCTGTCGGCACAACGCCCTTACACCTTCTTCACCTATAGGGGCTTCACCCCGGAAATTGGCGGATCACCCATCAGCAGCGGGATAGACAATTCGGTGTATCCCCTGCAGGCGATTTACACCATTGGGCTGAACATGAACTTTTAAACAGGATGACCATGAAAAAATATAGAATCATACCTTTCCTGCTCGCTTTTCTCCTGCTGGTACAATGTGAGGATTTTCTGGATATACGTCCCGAAGCCTCCCTGCCAGGGGTAGGCATGGATTACACCAAATCGGAAAACATTTTTCTTTCCGTCAGTGCCGCTTATGCCAAACTCAGAAACTGGGGAGCACATGTATTCCCCTACATAGGAGCTTTTGAGATTGCCTCTGACAATGCCGACAAGGGAAGCACACCCGAAGACAACCCCACCATGCTGGAGCTGGACCAGTTCACCTTTGATTCCGGTAACAGTTTGCTGAATGACCTGTGGAACTCTTACTACGAAATTGTCAGCGGGGCCAACTACTCCATCCATCAGATGCCTCTGTTCGTGGAGGCCCTGCTGAGCAGTGAGGACCGGGAGTATGCCCTGCAGTGCCAGGGAGAGGGAAAGACCATCCGCGCTTATGCCTATTTCAATCTTACCCGGCTTTTCGGCAGGGTTCCCCTGGTAGATACCACCCTCACTTCAGAACAACTGGCATCCATTCCGCAATCGTCTACGGAAGCATTGTACGATTTCATTGAAAATGACCTGGAGGAAGCCATAAAAGTGCTTCCTGAAAGCTACAGCAGCGAGTGGGCAGGAAGAATTACCCGTTACACCGCCATGGCCATCAAGGCCAAAGTACACCTGTACCAGGAAGAATGGGATTCCGTGGCATCGCTCACCGACCGGATCATTGCTTCGGGCCGGTACGGCCTGCTCGACGATTTCAGGGAAGTATTCAGCATCGACGGGGAAAACAGCCGGGAATCGCTTTTTGAAATACAAAGTTCCACCCTGGGTAAGACCACCGGTCCCATGACCTATATTGAATA
>DQWH01000198.1 GCA_011042635.1 Bacteroidota bacterium
ATACGAAGGAGGTGATCATAACCGATTGTTTCAGAGAGGAAAACAATACAGCTTCCATATGAAAATCTCTTTGAAAAAATATTCAAAAATAAATTTCTTTAAAATTAGTCTAAATAATTTTAATATGAACAAATGTTCATTTAATTTTATATCGTTTTTCAGAATGCAATTGCTGAATGATCATGACAACCACTGAGAAGCTAAGGAAAGTGTTCGGCAGGCGTTTCACGACGGTAAACCTGAACGGCGAGGTGTACGAACACATCAATGTACCTCAGAAAGAGCTGAAATTCTGTGAAGCCGTGCATTATTCTTTCGATGTCCCCATCCGCTTGAACCACGAGAACCTATACTGTCCCGGAGCCCGGCGCAGTATGGGATTTGAAGAGAACGACCTGATGCTGGCAGGGACCATTGCTCACAATCACCTTCTTCCCGTGTCGAAAGTGGCCGAAAGTCTTCAGAAAATACCGGTTATAAAAAGCGTGAAGCACATCAATCTGGGTCTGACTGAAGAAATGACCGGCGACATAACCCCCGATCTGGTCATTGCTTATCTGCAGCCTGATAAAATTACCGGTTTCACGATACGGCTGGCACGGAAAGGGATCGTTTTGAACATCCGGCCCTTTTTTCTGCTGTCGGTTTGCGGAAGCGTGGCAGCTGCCTGTTTTACTGAGCAAGCGGCATGCCTTTCATTCGGATGTCAGGATTCGAGAAAGTTCGGAGGATTGCATGACGACGAGGTGGTGCTGGGCATGCCCTGGCAAATGGCCCTCGAGCTGGTGGAACCCGAAGAAAGCGAAATGGGGAATGTGACGAAACATGATGAAGGAGGATACCCTAAATAAGATAATATGTGAAAATAAATGCACTTTTACCGGAAAGCATATACTGTTATTCTCAAGTACGGGCTCATCCTGGCGGTTGTGAATATCCTGCTGCTGATCACGGATGTGGGAGAGGGAACCCGCTGGTGGTGTGCCGGAGTAAGTATGGCAGGTTTTCTTTTTATATGGTTTTTCTTTCGTGTTCCCGGAAAGAAGCCGCCACCTGACAATCAGCTGGTATATACCCCGGCAGACGGGATGGTAGTAGTCCTGGAGGAAGTGATGGAAGAGGAATGTCTGCACACGCGTTGCATTCAGGTTTCTATCTTCATGTCACTACTGAACGTTCACTGGAACAGCCTGCCGGTTTCTGGCCGGGTGGTTTATTACCGGTATCATCCAGGTAAAAATCTGGTAGCCTGCCATCCCAAATCGAGCCTGCTGAATGAACGTACTTCCGTTGCGATCGATACCGGAACGGCACGGATCAAAGTATGCCAGGTAGCCGGTTTGATTGCCCGCAGGATCATTTGCCGGTTGAAGGAAGGCGACAGGGTACAGCAGGGCGGGGAGATGGGTTTTATCCTGTTCGGCTCCAGGGTGGATATTTACCTGCCGCTTTCTTCCATAGTGGTGGTGAAGATGGGAGACCGGGTAAGGGTGAACCGGGATGTAATTGCCAGGCTGCCCGTGGAAGAAGAAGCTGGCAGTGAGAAGGCCGGATCATAAAAAAGAAGTCTGGTTTTGTTCAATATAAAAAAGGAGGTGTATTATGGCTCTAATAATCAATGATGAATGCATTGCCTGTGGTGTTTGTGTTGATGAATGTCCGAATGAAGCCATTTCGGAGGGAGATCCCATTTTTGTGATCAATCCCGATCGTTGTACGGAATGTGTGGGTTTTTATGACACACCGCAGTGTGTAGAGGTTTGTCCGGTTGATGCGATTGTTCCTGATCCGGAACACCAGGAGACAAAAGAAGAGCTGCTGGCTAAAAAGAAACGTCTTCACGGGGAATAATCAATGGTTGCTTCCGGAAGATAACCGGAATGTCAGGATAGAAGAACAGAAATCCTATCCGGTAATCCCATTTTCGTTTAATTCATGAAAAAGAACAGGAGGAGTATGTTATGAAACGACTGGCTTTACATGTACCATGGTTGAAAGATATGTTGCCCGAGGGCATTCAGATTCCGGGTTCCACTCTGATCAGCGGTCCGGGAGGGACGGGGAAACCCCTAGTTGAATTTGCTTTTGTTACTTCGTGGCTGGAGGCCGGCGGTTCGCTGATCGGGATGCCCCTGCAGTATCCCACCGGAGAACTGGTAAGAAAATCCCTGTACAATCTGTATGGAGTGGACATCCATCGTTTCAGGGATCGTGTTGTCATGGTGCAGTTCGATCCCGGGGAAAAAAGCTGCCGTCAGGCAGAAAATCATACCCTGATGGCCAATCTGTTGGATCCGGAAGCATGGGACGAAACCATTCGAACGGCCGAACATATGCTTGGCCACGCCAGCGGTCCGGGAACCATGGTTTTCGGTTCCGCCTTGAATTTGCTGCTTTTTTCTCCTACCTACGGGGAGGCCATCCTGAAAAAAATGCAGGACCTGTTGCGTGATGATAAAGAACGTTCGTATTTTTTTGCTGTCAGTACCACGGTGTATGAAGACAAGATCAGGTTGCTGGAAGAAGCTGCCGATAACCTGATGTTCACCCGTATGGAAAAGCCCATGCGGTTGTTCCTTCAGATCAACAGAATGAAGGGGGTACGGTTTTTACCGGAAGAAAGGGAAGTACCCATATCAGAAAAGATGCTGCGGGAGATCAAACAAATAGCCGAATCGACCCGTACGACACGGATCCCGGAGATTAGGAAAATTTAGGATTTCTCGGGGTAAGCAAAACGTGAACCGGTCTTGTTTTTACAGGTTGAGTGCCCATTCGCAGGCACTGTAGAGGGCGTCTTCAGCTTTGCTTACCGTCCGGGCATCGCCTATCGTATGCACCGGAATCCCGTCATGGATCTGAAAAGGGACATAGCTTTTCATTCCGGCTGCCACAATGATTTTGTCGATGCCTTCAATGGTGGTTTTCAGGTGTTTGTTTGATTCGATGAACACCCGGTCATCCATTATTTCTACCACGCGGTGGTTGGTATAAATCTGGGTTCCTTTGCTGGTCAGTCGGGCCAGAGTGTATTTCTTTTCCATGATCTCCATGCCCCGGCCAACTTCACCAAGCATTTCAATAATGATCACCTGATTGTTTCCATCGATCAATTTGGAAGCTACTTCCAGGGCAATCAATCCTCCTCCGACGATCAGCACGGTTTCATTTTCAGGCAACTGTTTATCGTTGAGAAATTCCGTCCAGTAATATTTCTTCAGGCCTTTTACGGGCGGGATGACCGGAACGGCCCCGGTAGCCATACATACCTGGTCGTACGCTCCTTGCCGGATGTCCTCTTCCGTGGCTTCCCGGTATTCTACCGGTATTTTCAGGCGCCGGATTTCCTTCGTAAAATAATCGACGATTTTTTTCAGATTATCCTTCCCCGGGGGAAGCCAGGCCAGGTTGAACTGACCTCCCAGGCGGTTCTTCTCAAAAAGGGTGACCCGGTAACCCCGTTCGTTCAGCACAATGGCCGCCTGCATGCCGGCCAGCCCGCCTCCTATTATGGCAATATGCTCTTGTTTTGTGGTCTTGACCGGTTCAGGAAGCTGATGATTAACCCGTGGATTGACCACACAACTCAGCCCCTTTCCTTTTCTCACATTGCCCAGGCATCCTTCCGAGCATGCCCCGCAGGGCCGGATGGTTCCTTTCACTTTTCCCCTGACCTTCCCAACAAAATCAGGATCGGCTACCAGAGCCCTTCCCACTGCCATGTATTCGGCGCCGTATATTTTTTGTAACCAGGAAATATCGTTGCGGTCATTGATCTGTCCCACAAAAATGACCGGTATATTTACCTCATTTTTGATCTGTCCGGCTTGTTCCCATGTTTTTCCCTTGGGTACGAACATATGCTGGAAAAACCAGGGCGGGGTGGAGCAGGTGGAACCGGTCGAAACATGAATAGCTGCCGCACCGTTTTTTTCCAACATCCTGGAAAACCGGATCATCTCTTCCAGGTGGAATCCGCGGGGCATCATTTCATCCCCGCTGATACGGGCCATAATGGGCAGTGGGGTTGCCTGTCTTACCGTGTTCAGCACTTCCAGGGGAAAGCGGCTACGGTTCTCAAGATTCCCGTTGTATTCATCGTTTCGGTCATTAACAGCCGGAGAAAGGAACTGGGACAGGAGGTATCCGTGACCGAACTGCAGTTCAATGAAATCGAAACCGGCGTTTTCGGCTCTTCGGGCGGCTTCTCTGAAAAGACCGACCACATGATCCATCATTTCACGGTCCATGCTTTCGGGGGTGGCGCCTCCATTTTCACAGGCGGTTTCCGAAGAAGACCAGAAATAATTTCCCGGAATAGCCGGGTTGGCCATCCTTCCGGGATGGTTCAGATGGGCTATGGCCCGGACTCCGTTTTCATGTAGCAAACTCACCAGGGAGGAAAGACCCGGTATTTTATTATCGTCATCTATCCCCAGCTGGGTGGAAATTTCCCTCAGCCCCGGATCCAGGTAAAGAGGTTCCGGTGTCACCGCCCCCAGGTAGCGGCTTCTCCGTTCGTAAAATTCGAGATGCCTGGGATTTACCGTTCCGTCGGAAGCATAGCCCAGTTTGAGGGGGGCCATAATGAATGGATTATTTAAATAAATCATGCTGCTTATGGTTATTGGTTCATTTTTTCATTTGAAAAAGGTGGAGTCGCGAATAAAATCTTCGTCGTGATGACCCAGCTCTTCTTCCATTAGTTCATTCAGAATACTTTTCGGACAATCGACCGAAGGCAGGTAAGGTTTGATGTCGAGTACAGGGGTTCCGTCAAAAGCATCCACTCCGGAAACATATAGTACTCCGTTCTCAATTCTTTCCAGCTTCACAATGGAAAGCCCGATGGGATTGGGTCGTTTGGGGCTGCGGGTGGAAAACAGGCCAAAATCATGTGTGTGATCAGATGCCGGTGGGTTTACTAAGGGTTCCCAGCGTTCCACCTCATGGAAATGGAAAAGCACAATGATGTATTCGAACAGGCCGAGGGTATTCAATGCCCCATGGTATGGAGAAAATATCTCAATGGTTGCGGTAGTTTCGGGCATCAGTATCCCCTGGCGGGGTGCACCCGTTGCAGGAGTATAGGAGGAATGAAACACCCCGACTGGGTGATATATGATTTCCTGCGGCAGTGGGTTTTGGCCGCTACCGGCTGCCGCTGTGATTGTAAACAACAGAACAGGTATCATCGTATGTAAAAAGATTCGTTTCATTTCTTTACCGGAAGTTTCAGGATCCCTTTTTCTATTTTAAACAGCCGGTATGCCTCCGGACGACAGGTCAGCTCGTCATGAATCCACTGGATGTGTTTCCCGATAATATGCATTATTTCATCGGGATCGGTGCGGCTCACGATAACCGGAATGAATTTCCTGTGGACCAGGCGGATATTCCTGCCGAATTGCCTGGATACCAATACATCCACACCCCAGCTCTGCAGATATTCCATGATATTCCTGCCTTTCTCCGGCAGTCCGTGAACAGGGTTATCTTCCTCCTCCTTGAAGATATTGGGCTTTTCATGAAGAAAAACCCATTGCCTGCCATCCCATTCGTAAACCAGAAACCGGCTGGCATCGCCAAAGTTCCTTTTTTCAAAGCGGCCGTCCCGGTTCACGGCCAGGGCAAAACGTATTCTCCCGGTGCTTATGTGGCGGGTATCAGAGTTCATCGGGATCGGGTTTCAGGTGACCGTTCAGGAATTTTTCCATGATCTCTTCCGGAGGCTGTATGTGAATACCCACAAAACAGTGCACTTTCTCTGATGTCAGTCTTCGGATGAGTTCCTGGCTGGCGTGGTTGGCTATTATATCGGTAATCCCCTGTTCCGAAGCCCATTCGGGCAGTTTTTGCCTGTGCTGGTGGGGTGGGATCCGGATCATGGCTCCCCGGATGTCTTTCCCATCAATTTCAAAGATTATGCAGCACGTGCATTGGTCAAGGTTTTCACCCAGTTTACCGTTGACCACAGGAATGGCTACTTTTTTCATGACCGGCTGCTTTTTGTTCAAAGGTATTTCCGAAAGCTGCCGGAAACAACGAAAAGGGTGGGGGCGATGCAGGTTCAGGGACTGAAATATAGCAGGATAAAGACTGTCAGAAATCACTATGGGTATAGCAGTATGGGTTCTGGGGTTTCCGGAAGCGGGGGACGGAAGCATAACGGAGCTAGAACCGGGATAATACCGGAAGGAATACTATCTTTATACCGGGAACCGGCCGGATTATCAGCAATACCGGAAGGAAACAGGGAACACGGCATGGAAAATGCAAAACATATCAGCTGCAGGGAATGCGACCGGGCATCGCAGTGTTTTCAGCACCTTTACCCCGACGAGCTTGAATTCATCAACAGCAGGAAGATCAGGCTGACCTACCTTCCCGATGAGAATCTGTTCAAGCAGGGGGCCTTTTCACCATACATCATGTACATAGTGGAGGGTCTGGCCAAAGTATTTCTGCAAACGGGTCGGCACAGGCAGGTAAATATCCGGCTGGCCGGAACGGGCGAATTTCTGGCTTTTCATTCTCTTTTCGGACGGAATGTATATGCCTGTTCGGCTACGGCTTTAAAGGAATCGATAGTTTGCATGATTGAAAAAAAGGGATTATTGCATCTTCTGCAAAAAAACAGCGATTTCGCCCTGAGTATGATCAGTAAAAATTGCCGGAATGAAAATCAACTTCTAGGGATGGTTGAGAACATCACTTCCAGGCAGATGCGGGGCAAGCTGGCTGCAGCACTTACGTATCTTCACTCATATGAAGAAAAAGCACAGCCCGTTTTTCCGTACCTCACACGGCAGGATATTGCCGATTTTGCCTGCATTTCCCATGAAAGCGCCATCCGTTATCTGAAAGAATTTGAGAAAGAAGGACTCGTCCGGGTGCAGGGCCGTGATATCCAGATAACCGACAGAGAGCGGCTGGAACTGATCGGGGAGAAGGGGTAAGAGGTCCTTATTGTGACTCGTCATGAAATGGGTTTACAAAAAGGGAGATAGGGTGTATGTAAAGGTCATGGTGTAATCGGGTGATGGAGTAATGGTGAGGGGGAGTGGATTGACTTTGACGGTCTTCCTTTCGTACCACATCACCTTTTTCTTTTCTTTTTAAACGAAATATCATTTTTCGATCCATTTCCTGAGATGATACGGAAATTCTCAGCGCGCTTTGCGAATTCTTTGCGGCCTCGGCGTGAAACAGGGCCGGCAGGTTTGTATGGTTCATGCAGAGAACGCCGGGAAGCCCGGAGGACGCAAAGATTTCACAAATCTTTACCGCTGGAAACCGGAATAAACAGGCTGCTGCTACGCGGTTCGTTTTTCTGCGGGGTAAAAACGGGACAGAGCTCTGCAGGAAGATCGCTGCCGGATAACAATCAATCCGGATGGTCAGTTTATCTTACTGAAACAGAAACAATACGGGGAAACCGAAGGTTACGACCATAAACCATACACCGTATAAGGGCAAAAACCCAGTGATGCTTCGCATCGCCCGGTCGATTTCCCCGGCGTGAGCGATGGACCTGTATAACCGGTAAGCTACCATCAGTAAATTAATCAGTATCAAGATATTACTGCCCAGCACGGCCAGGCGGTTCGGAGTAATGCCCCAGGCCGACATTCTGAAAACGATGGCTGATAACGCGATCCCGTTTACTGTGATGGTGACCGCAGAAAGAGCAAACAACAGGATACGGCCGGTCCGGCCGGAAGCGTTTCGTGAGGTTTCGGCCACGGAGAAAAGAATGATGGCCATTACACCGATTAACAGCAGGTTGAAAACCAGAAGGAATTCCCTGTCATTATACGGATTTTTCCCTGTATAGACCACAGCTCCCAGGTAAATAATGAGTGTGGCCAGAACGAGGGGAGTGAAAACTCTGGCAATAACAGGAGAAACTTTACTGACCAGAAGGGGATTGTTTTGAACCAGATAAGTTCCCACAATCGGAGAGGCTGCAATGCCCCATATAGCTATGTTCCGGAAATAAAATTCTTCGATTTCCAGGTCAATTAATGAAAACAATCCCAGGGTCATTCCTGTCAGCAAAGCACCTGCAGCAAGAATAATGGATGTGATAACGATCAGGTCGCCGTTGTACCTTAAAAAGTATAGTCGTTTTTGATGATTTCTGATGTTTTTTCCCACATAGGTGAAGCCCAGTACAAACCACAAAAACAACGGCAGGTGAATGCAGGCCAGGATCAGGGTATCGCTGTTGTCATTGCGGGGAAGGATATTAATGTATACAGCCGAGGCTATAAGCGCCATGGAAACAATGATCAGTTCTTTACCCCGTAATTTATTTCTCCATGCAAAGTATGCTGCCAGGAAAGGGAAAATAATGAAAGCTAAATTCCTTGGATAAAAGAAATTTTCTGTGATCCTGGTAAAAGCAGGGATTTTTGCCACCAGGCCCGCCATGGCTGACAGGATCAAAACAATTAGCAGCTCATTCCGCAAGCCCCGGGAAATTTCTTCTTTCCCATAGTTCAGTCTTTCGTTCCATACCTGAGCGGCTGTATGGTGGCTGATTTCGGGGTATATGAGCCGGAACTCCTTTTTGAAAGCCGATTTGTTGCTTTGGTATAATTTTTCAAGCTGTGCGGGATTATCCAGGTTATGTAAAATTTCTTCCTTCATTTTTCCGGATGTTTAATGAATTGCGTTTTTGCACCTCTTCCGGCCCCGGCACACCCGTTTTATTGCCTTGTTTATCTTGATGAACCGGGTAATTTCAAGTGGCAATTTACAAAACAAATAACGGTGGAAATATGCTTATCATTGATTTTTACTGGTTTTTAACAAAATCAAACATCATGAAAAAATGTAACGATGGGAGGCGAGGAGCTGGGTAGTCAGTGGGCTAAGTAACAGATTGATTGATAGATTGGGTGATTGAGTATTTGAGAGAATGAGTGTCTTATGCATGACGGCACTTTCTTATTTTATCGGAATGTCTCTGCGTACTCCACCTTCACTTTGTTATGAACCATAAAATTACAATAAATAAATTTTATGTGTATTAAAAGTAAGCACGAAACTTTAGTTAATAATCCAAAACAAGCTGCATGATTAAACACGGGTAGTAGTACCTTCGAGCCTGCGGGGTAAAAAATCTGTAAGTTGAGCGAAGAGATATTTGCCTTGATTCATGGACAATGCTATTTGTTAAGCAAAAATCCACATTTTCAATTCAAATCGTCACGCTACTGAAAAACGTTACAAATGCGATGTACAAAGAATTTCAAAGAACGATTATTATTTTTTAGTACCCACTAGTGATTCCAAACCATAAGCCATGAACCTCTATCCCGGAAAAAAACAGGCAGCCTTTCGGCTGCCTGTTTCTGGTGATTCAGCTGGGGATCGAACCCAGGACCCCATCCTTAAAAGGGATGTGCTCTACCAACTGAGCTACTGAATCGGTTCTTTTCTGTTTTTTCGGTGGGCAAAAATACGCCAAAATATCCGGTTAACCAAAACCTTTTTCCAAAAAAATCCCATTTTTGTACCGGAACCAAATCTATGTGTATGAAAAACAAAGTGGTGATCATTACAGGGGCTTCCTCGGGCATCGGACTGGCTACTGCCAGGGTATTTGCTGCCCGCGGAAACAGGGTGGTGCTGGCCGCCCGGAGCAAAGAAAAGCTGAATACCATTGCACGGGAACTGGAGGAAAAAGGAGCGGAATGTCTGGCTGTTGCCACCGATGTTTCCAAGGAAGAGGATTGCCGGAAGCTGGTAGAGGCTGCCGTAAGAAAATTCGGGAAAATCGATATCCTGATCAATAACGCCGGAGTATCCATGAGGGCCCTGTTTGCCGACCTCGATCTGGGGGTCATGAAAAAGCTGATGGATGTAAATTTCTGGGGAACGGTGTATTGCACCAAATATGCCCTGCCGTATCTTCTCGAAAGCAGGGGATCGGTAACGGGCATTTCGTCGGTGGCGGGCATACACGGACTGCCGGCCCGTACGGGATATTCCGCCTCGAAGTATGCGATGCACGGTTTTCTGGAAACCCTGAGGATAGAAACCCTGCGTCAGGGTCTGCATGTAATGATCTTCTGTCCGGGATTCACCGAATCGAATATCCGCAAAACCGCCCTGGTTGCCGACGGATCGGCCCAGGGAGAATCGCCGCGGAAGGAAGAAAAAATGATGAAGGCCGAAGAAGTGGCCAGCCGTATTCTCCGCGGAATTGAAAAAAGAAAGCGTTTTGTGGTGCTGACCTTTGAGGGCAAATTCACCTACTGCTTCAAAAAATGGTTCCCGTCATGGCTTGACCGCCTTGTATACCATCACATGGCCAGGGAACCGGAATCCCCGTTCAAATGAACCGGAGAATGCAATGCGGCGGGCCGGTTAGGTTGCTGTCACTATACCCTTCCCAAAAAACCGGGCATTCTTGTCGGGGATTACATCCTAAAGTTTTGTATCTTCAGAGCTTAAAGTAGTCCGTAGCATGACTCTTTTGATCGTATATCTGTTCCTGGCGCTGGGGATTTCCTTTTTGTGCTCGATTCTCGAAGCGGTGCTGCTTTCAGTTCCGCCCTCCTACCTGGAGAACCGGGCACAGCAGGGAAGCCGGCTGGCCGAACAGTTGAGGGAAATCAAGAAAAACATCTCCTCTCCGCTGGCAGCTATTCTTTCGCTGAACACCATTGCTCATACCATTGGGGCTGCAGGGGTTGGCGCCCAGGCCACCTTGGTATTCGGCGAAGCCTGGTTCGGGATTATATCCGCCATACTCACCCTGCTGATCCTGGTGGTGTCGGAGATCATTCCCAAAACCATCGGGGCTTCATGGAATCGTCAGCTTAGCATTCCCCTGGTGCCGGTGATCCGGTTTATTATATTCGTTATGTATCCCCTGGTGTGGCTTTCAAACCTGGTCACCAGCCTGATCACTTCCGGGAAGCACACGGTTACCCTGAGCCGCGACGAAATGGCGGCTATGGCAAATATCGGGAAAAAGGAAGGCGTGCTGGGGGAAGATGAATCGAAAACCATTTATAACCTTCTGCGGCTGAGAAATATTCCCGTATCCTCCATCATGACGCCCCGTACTGTGCTGATCAGTCTGCCGGAAAACATGCAGCTCCGGGAATTTCTTCAGAAACTGAATGATATACCCGTTTCGCGTATTCTTCTCTGGAAAAACGAACCCGACAACATCACCGGGTATTTTCTGAAATCGGAAGCCCTGGAAGCCCTGGCCCGGGACCAGCACCATAAGAAACTGCTCGATTTGAAACGGGAACTGATGATTGTGTACGAAGGACTTCCGGTCATGAACCTGCACCAGAAGATGCTGGCCGCCCGCGATCACATTGCCCTGGTAGTGGATGAATACGGGGGAGTGGCTGGCGTGGTGACCCTGGAAGACATTTTCGAAACCATGACCGGAATGGAGATCCTGGATGAAACCGATGTGCACACCGACCTGCAGCAACTGGCCCGTGAACTGTGGAAAAAGAGGAACCCGCCTGTTCGTGAATGAAAAATATTTTTAAGTATCTTGCAGTCCTCATACAAATTTGCACCGATGAGCGTACTAATCAACAAAGATTCGCGTGTGATTGTCCAGGGTTTTACCGGCAGCGAGGGGACCTTCCACGCCACCCAGATGATTGAATACGGAACCCGTGTGGTGGGAGGCGTTACCCCCGGCAAGGGAGGCACCGTTCATTTGGACCGGCCGGTCTTCAATACCGTGGAAGAAGCGGTAAAAGAAACAGGAGCCGATACTTCAGTGATCTTCGTTCCGCCGGCCTTTTCAGCCGACGCCATCATGGAAGCGGCCGATGCCGGTATCCGTGTCATTATCGCCATCACCGAGGGGATCCCGACCCGGGATATGGTCAGGGTAAAAGAGTTCGTGAAAGACCGCCCTGTAACCCTGGTAGGTCCGAACAGCCCCGGGGTGATTACACCGGGAGAGGCCAAGGCTGGCATTATGCCGGGATTCATACACCGAAAGGGAACCGTGGGTATCGTAAGCCGTTCAGGCACCCTCACCTATGAGGCAGTAGACCAGATTACCCGGTCAGGCCTGGGACAATCGACATGCATCGGTATAGGAGGTGATCCCATTGTGGGGACCAGTATCCTGGATGCCATCAGGTTACTGATGGACGATCCGGAAACGGAAGCTATTGTCATGATCGGAGAAATAGGTGGCACCATGGAGAATGAAGCTGCTCTGTGGATCAGGGAAAACGGAACCAAACCCGTGGTAGGTTTCATTGCCGGACAAACTGCCCCGAAGGGAAGGCGGATGGGCCATGCAGGGGCCATCATCGGAGGAAAAGACGATACCGCTGCAGCCAAAATGCAGATCATGCGCGAATGCGGGATCCATGTGGTGGAGTCTCCCGCCGATATCGGTAAAACCGTGAATAAAGTCCTGAACCGGTAGAGATACCCTTTTCACGGATGCTATTAACAGAATGTTTATGCGGGAAGAAAAGATCAGGCTGGCAGCCGAATGGCTGAAGAATTCAAAACATACGACGGCATTTACAGGTGCCGGTATATCGGTTGAAAGCGGCGTACCCCCTTTCAGGGGCGAAAACGGGCTGTGGAATAAATACGATTCGTCTGTTCTTGAAATCGATCGTTTCCGTGCTGATCCCACCGGATCATGGAAGATCATCCGTGAGATATTTTACGATTACTTTCGCGATGCCCGTCCTAACCGCGCCCACGAAGTCCTTGCCCTGATGGAACAGAAAGGATTGCTCTCAGCCGTGATCACCCAGAATATTGACAACCTGCACCAGGAAGCCGGCAGCCGGAATGTTTATGAGTACCACGGCAATGCTCGGGAGCTGATCTGTACCCGTTGCGGACAGATGTATGATCCGGTGAAGATCGGGATAGACCACCTGCCTCCCCGTTGTCCCCACGACGGGGAAGTACTGAAACCCAACTTCATTTTCTTCGGTGAACCCATACCCGAAGAAGCAGCCAGTATGGCAAGCTACGAGGCAGCCACGGCAGATATTTTTCTGGTCATCGGATCCACCGGGGAAGTAATGCCCGCATGTATGGTGCCCCGGATGGCCAAGCAGCGGGGGGCTACCATTATTGAGATCAATCCGGAGGAAACGATTTTTACACACCATATTACCGACCTGCATTTGAAAGGGAAAGCAGGGGAAGTAATGAACAGTCTGGCTATGGAATTGTTTAACGGAACAGATGATACATCCGGCTGACGCATCCATGTCAAACATTTAATGTATAACCATAAAAATTCATTCAGATGAAACTGTTAGAAGGAAAAACCGCACTGATCACGGGAGCAGCACGGGGCATCGGCAAGTCCATTGCCCTGGCCTTTGCCCGGGAAGGAGCCGATATTGCCTTCACCGATATTTCCCGGAATGAGGATTTTGAAACAACCCTGCAGGAGCTCAAAGATACCGGTGTTACCGCCCGGGGGTATGTTTCCGATGCCTCAAAGCTGGATCAGACCGAAGAGGTGGTGGAACAGGTCGTAAAGGATTTCGGGAAAATCGATATTTTGGTGAATAATGCCGGTATTACCCGCGACACCCTCCTGATGCGGATGACAGAAGAACATTGGGATCAGGTGATCAAAGTTAACCTGAAATCCGTATTCAATTTCACCAAAATGGTACAACCGGTTATGCTCAGGCAACGAAGCGGATCAATCATCAATATGAGTTCGGTAGTGGGAGTAGGTGGAAACGTTGGGCAATCGAATTATGCCGCTTCCAAAGCCGGGATCATCGGGTTTACCAAATCGGTAGCCAGGGAGGTCGGTTCCCGGGGAATCCGGTGTAATGCCATTGCCCCGGGCTTTATTATGACCGAAATGACAGCCCGCTTGCCTGAAGAAGTTCGAAAAGATTGGATCGCGCAGATCCCCCTTCGGCGTGCAGGTACCCCGGAAGATGTAGCCAATGTAGCTCTGTTTCTTGCTTCCGAATTATCATCCTATGTCAGCGGCCAGGTGATCCAGGTGTGCGGAGCCATGAAGACCTGATGACTCGTTTCCCATGGTCCGGGTTTACATCATGGGATTTTTTTCGTAATTTACCAATTGTAACCATGGCAGGACTAAAAAAAACTATGAAAAGAGCCTTGTTCCCCCTGATCTTTCTGGCGTTAATCACATCCTGTAAAACCTCGAGTCTGATGATTGATGTGCTCAGACCGGCGGATATCAACCTGCCCGGGGATATCCGGACCCTGGCCGTGGTAAACCGCAGCCTGCCTTCTAAAGAAGCCGAGGTAAATAACCTGGTGGAGGGAATTATCACCGGCGAAGGATTGCTGGCCGACCGGCTCGGCTCAAGAGCCTGTGTTACCGGCTTTGCAGATGCACTTCAATCCTCTCCGCGGTTCCGGGTGGTGGTTCCCGATATCGAACTGGAAGGGACAGGAACCGATAGAATGCCTCCTTTGCTTGAATGGCCCGTAATAGATGATATCTGCCGGCAAAACGGCGCCGATGCCCTGCTTTCGCTGGAAACCTTCGATTCCAATACGGGAGGGGTACTTTTTTCCATACTGAATCAGACACCGGGTCAAAACCTTACCATCAAGGTGGAATCGGGATGGAGAATCTATGATCCCGAAAGGAAACAGCTGCTGGATGAAAACATTTATATCGATCATTTGAACTGGGATGCCCCGATATCCGGAGCGGGCCAGTCCCGGCAGGAAGTGGTGGAAAGAGGCGGTTATTATGCCGGTACACAGTATGCAGCCCGTATCTCTCCTTCCTGGGGTTCTGTTTCGCGGATCTTTTTCAAAAAAGGTAATCGGGATTTCAGGGAAGCCAAACGGCTGGTGCGTATGGGTATGTTAGACGAAGCGGCCAGGTTGTGGGAGACTTACATAGACCACCCTAACCGGAAAATTGCCGGATATGCCTGTTACAACATGGCTCTTATCAGCGAACTGCGCAACGATTTGGAAGGTGCCCTGCAATGGGCTACCCGGTCATACCGGCAATACCGCATCAGAAAAGCAGCTGAATATATGAGCATACTGAATTACCGGATTATGCAGGCCGATGTGCTGGATCAGCAACTGATGGAATAACAAGTGTAAAATAACGGATTTGTTAGAGGAAAATATGAACAGGCGGTGGTCAAATAGTCTTTTTCCGGTATTCGGGATGGCTTTATTCATCTTGTTCACGTCCTGCGGGGTACATAAGATGGCCGTGGACGTTTACAGACCGCCGGAGGTAACTATTCCGGAAGACCTGCAAAGGATTGCCGTGATCTGCCGCCTGGGAGAAATTGAATCACAGGATATCGATAACCTGGTAGAGGGGATATTTACCGGGCAGGGTGGATTTGTGCAGCAGCTCGGAGCGCATCAGGCAACCCTGGGGGCTATGGATTATCTGGAATACAGCCGGGAGTTTGAAGAATTGTTCAGGGTTAAACTGAATTTCGTCGATACAGGATACTGTGAAATGCCCCCTCCGCTTGATCAGCAGATACTGGACCAGGTGAAGGAAGAATATCATGCCGATGCGGCCGTTGTGGTGGAATACCTGGTTCCCTCAAACCAATCTTTCGCCGAATCAAGAAGAGCGTATGAACAGCAAAAGAAAAATGAAGTATGGGAAAACACCGTGGTTTACAACGTGGGAACGGTAGAACGGTTTATCGCTGTGCTGAAAGTGGAGCTGTCAACCGGCTGGCGCCTGTATGACCTGAGGAGAAACCGGATCGTAGATGAATATGAATCTTCCGATTCCATTTTCTGGGAAGTGGACGGTTCATCACGCAGGACCGCACTTTCTCGTCTGCCGAACAAAAGCAGGGCGGTGGAAGAAGTGGGATTTATGGTGGGAGAAAAATATGCCCTGAGAATTGTACCCGGATGGAGAACCGTACAGAGAACTTTTCTGACGGGTAAACGGTCTTTTTATAGTAATATCAGGAAAAAGCTGAAGCGCCGCATGTATGGAGATATGAAAGAAATCTGGCAGCAGGGGCTCCGCTCGGATAACACGGATATCAGGGTAACGGCACTTTACAACCTGGCGATATTGCATGAAATGGAAGGCGATCTGGAAACTTCCCGGCAATTGCTTGAAGAGGCGGTGGAACTGAAGAATTTCTCCAGGGCCAGGAATTATCTGAAAATGATTATTGACAAACAAAATACCCGTGGCATTAATGAAGCGGATCCTGAATGACCGGATTCGGAGAGGAAAATTTCTGTTGCCCGTCTTCCTGGCAGCAATTATTCTGATTTCCGGATCATGCCGGAGCACTCACCCCCTGACCATCGAAATCCTGGTTCCCGCTGAAAATGTTATCCCCGCAGGAAACAACCGGTTCACTGTGGTCAACAAAAGCCTGTGGCCCGATTCACTGGACAGAACGGTTGTCGCGGATTTGCTGCTTGCCAACCTGGCCAACCGGGCTGCCAGGGAATGCATTATCGGACTCACCCATGTGATCGAAACATCGGGTTTTGCAGACACCATACTGATCAGGGATCTGGCTGAATTGGACAGTTCCAGTATTAAATATCCCATCAACTGGTGGATACTCGATACACTGGCCGGAGGAGAAAAAGGGGAGGTGGTCATCGGGCTTGAATATTTTATCGTCACTGCAGAGGAAGAAGGGGAAATGATCACAGGAGATCTGTTCATGGGAGCCGAAATGAATTTGTACTATTCCCTGAAATTATCCCTCGGCATTCATTCCCTGTGGAGGATTTATCATCTTCCATCCCGGTCTATTCATGAAGAATACTGGGCACGCGATACGGTTAAATTGAGCAGCACAGGAGTCAATTTACATGATGCCATGGCTAACCTGCCCGACCTGTCAGAAGTACTGCTGGAAGCAGCATATTTTAACGGATATGATTATGGCAGACGGTTGGTTCCGTTCTGGGTTCAGGTTAACCGGTTTTATTACAAAAGCGGGAGCGCAGGCATCCGCGAAGGCCACAAACTGGCCTTGCAGAACCGGTGGCTGGATGCCGCCCGTGTATGGAGACAGGAAACAACCCGGAGCAACAAGCTTATTGCTTCCCGGGCAATGTACAATATGGCCGTGGCTTCCGAAGTACAGGATCAATTGCAGATTGCACTCGACTGGGCCCTGAAATCCTATTACCTGGTAGCCGATCCGGCTGCGAAAAAATACATTGACCTTCTCAGCGAACGGATCACGGAAAGAAAAAGGCTGGAAGAACAATTCTGACTTTATCCTGTATACCGTCGATGAACAAAACCTGCACTGAATTGTTCTTTAATGTACAAGCCGAGTCAACGGGTTTGGGAACAGGCACAGATGGCGAGTTTTGTTTTGTTGGTTGTTTGTGTTTTTCTTGTTGTTTACCCGGCTTACCTTATTGCTTCCCCATGACCTTCCCGGTTTCAATCGGGACTTTTCCTCAATTCTTTTACATTTGCCCCGGCAAACCTCACAGTACTTATGCCAATGACAATTTCCTGCGTTTATTCAAGAGCAATGCCTGTTTTACCGGTCTGGGCCGGAAAAAGCAGGTATACTGTACAGTCCGGTATTCAACCTGCTGGTCATTTTCATGAACATTTTTTGCCGGAAACACGAATTTCAGGCCGATGCTTTTGCCCGGGAACACTATGACGGGGATGCCCTGGCATTCACACTGAAAAAATTGTCGGTCAAAAACCTGAGTAATCTGAAACCACATACCCTGTATGTTTTTGTGCATTATTTCCATCTTCAGTTACCGGAAAGGATTAAAAGATTACAGGGTCGTCCCGAATGAAAAAATTTTCTTATTTTTGGGCCCGGATTGCCTCTTTAGCTCAGCCGGTAGAGCAGCTCATTCGTAATGAGCAGGTCGTGGGTTCGAGTCCCATGAGAGGCTCTGGGAATAATACTACAGGAATGCGGGAGTAGCTCAGTGGTAGAGCATCAGCTTCCCAAGCTGAGGGTCGCGGGTTCGATCCCCGTTTCCCGCTCCAACACACAGGAGCTGCCGGCAGGCAGCTCTTCTGGTAATGGGGTATTTCGTTTACATACTCTATTCGGCCTCAACGGACACTTTTTACAAGGGGCAAGCCTCAAACATAGGCGAAAGGCTTTACCGGCATAACCATGGCTATGAGCAGGCCACTCTGCATGGCCGTCCCTGGATAATTGTATGGGCAACAAGCAAAAGCACCAAAGCAGAAGCCATGAGGCTGGAAAAGAAGCTCAAGAACCTTTCCAGAGAGCGACTTATAGGTTTTATCCTTAAG
>DQWH01000045.1 GCA_011042635.1 Bacteroidota bacterium
AGGTTGGAATAACCTGCCCGGTATCCCATGAAGATGTTATTCGAACCGGAGGTGTTGGATAAACCGGCATTATAACCAAAGAAGGTATTGTAGGTTCCCGTTGTGGACATTCCACTCTCATGGCCGATAAAATAATTGTCCTTGTTCAGGTACATCAGGTCGGTGGGGGTGGCTTTCCCCGGGTTGAAACCGCCCACGGCGAATCCTCCCTTCGAGCCTTTGGCAATGGTTTCATCTATGTAAACCCGTACGCTGTCGGGGGTGACCCGGAAATATTCGTTGGTCACTCCCTTGGAAGGGTTGAAACCGCCCACGGCGAATCCTCCTTTGGAGCCTTTCACGGGCGAGTCGTCCACGTAAGCGCGGATACCTTCATTGTATACGGCAAACACGGTCTGCCCGTCGGCCCTCCTCACTTCGAACAGGGGTTCTTCGGGATCGGTGCCGTAACCTGTTACGGCCAGGCGGCTTCGCATCAGATCGGTCCCGATCCCCACATTTCCGTGCATGAAGAAGATGGAATCTCCGGCCTGTTCCCAGCTGTCGGTATTGTCGAGCAGGGCGCTGAGGTTTGCCGTTCTGGTGCCCCCGGCATCGGTAAGCGACAGGGTGGTACCCGAATAATCAAAATCTGTGATCAGTTCATTTCCGGGGTCGGCATCGGCGTCTTCCCCGTACAGGGCATAGGGGACCGACAGAAGCTGGCTGGTGCCCATATCGACGAATCCCTGTCCGGCATCCATTTCCACTTTCAGGAAGTAGGGCGGGGTGCTCCAGTCCACCTCGGCAAAAGTGGCAGCACTTCCCCCGGTACGGTGGTCGTCGGTACCGATCACCAGGTTGAACAGTCCCACCGTGTTTGTGGTGACTGCCTGGGATTCTTCCCATACCAGAGTGCCGGTTTCACTGCCCTGGAGCAGGCTGAGTCTGAGGTTGATGTTCTGTTCGGCCAGAACCTGGCCCGAAGCGTTGCGGGCCACTCCCTGGTAGTTCAGTCCCAGGGGGGCCTGTGTCATACCCGGCAACATGATGGCCAGGAAGAGAACGAGGGTAGAGATCTTTTTTTTCATGACCAATGGGGGTTAGATTTTTTGATATGTTTTTTCGAGTTTTTCCGGTAGGGGCTGGTTTGCCGGATATATCAATCGTTGTACGTTGAATACACTTAAAATGTTCTGCCTTCGGTGTTTTCCTGAAAAATAAAGGTAAAAATGCTTGAGGGAAACCGCAAATCAGTGCGTGGAAATTTGATGAAAATAAGGAAACTTTCCGGCAAGCTATGGACAGGGATCCAAAATTCTCAGTCCCACCATCAGAATATCGTCTATTTGTTGATTTCTCCCTTCCATTCCAGGGACCTGTTTTCCAGGATCTCCCGCCGGGCTTTCATTTCTTTCCGGTGGATCTCCAGCAGCCATTATTTCAGCACTCCGCTTGTGGTCTTTTTGTCGGAAGGTCCTCTGAACTGGTCGGCATACCCGTCGGTAAAGGCATACGGCCGGTTATCTTTCTGCAGGGTGAATTGATGGTTTGTGAATTACCCGTTCATCCGTTTATGAATACCGATGGGGCTGGGCATGCGGTTGTCTTTCAGTACATGCAGCTTCCCCTCACGGATGCTCAGCAGGGAATGTTAGGCTCCGGCAAATTCCAGTTCCAGCGACCGGGTATTGATGGTGAACAGGCTGATGTCTATTCTATCGCGGCTTTTTCCCACCCTGCTGTTCTAATGCAGTTAGCTGATCACGTAAATCCTGAGGTAATACAGGATCTCTGCCTGCCGGATGATGTTGCTCTAGTTCACGAATTCATTCAGGTAGGCCATACCCAGTATGCTCATGAAGGCGTCCGGCACCCCGTGCCCGGGGCAATTGGCCACGGCAATGATCAGCCTGTTGTTTATTCCCGAAAACCAGCTGGAAATCGCCGCTGACAATATCTTTGGGCAGTTAGATGACAAAACATTCGGGAATAAAATCCGACAGAAAATCTTGGGGGGCAGGATAGCCCGCTGGATACGCCGGGCATACTTGATGCGGTCTCTGATCTGGTTCTCGATCATTTTTTTCAGCCTTCTGGCCAGGTCGCGCTGTTTTTCTGTTTCTTCTTTCGCCTGATCACCTCACGGGTTCTTTCGGCCACCAGCGTTTCCAGCTGCTGTTTCCCCCTTTCCAGCCGGCGGGGCTTGTTTGGCCATATCCATTCATGGCCCTGACCCGGAATAGGTATTTTTCTTCTCTCAGGTTATTGAAGGTTACGAGGGTCCGGGCGACCAGGGTGGCCAGTCATCCTGAAATTCTTTCAGGAGGTAACTGTAACGGGTATTCCCTTCATGATGAAAAAGGGTGCGGCGAATTCGAATCCCACCCGGTTCCCGATGGACTAGATTTTCCATACATCGGTAAAAGGTTTTTCGGCATCCGGGATCTTTGAAGAAAGAGAGTGGAATTCTTTCTGTCCGGCCTGACCTTCAGTCAGGTAGCCGAATTCATTCAACCCGCCGGCATAGATCACGCCCCGGTGGCCGACTTGTGCGGTAAGGGGAACGGAGGCCAGGAGAAAAACGATTATGAGGGCTTTTCGCCCCCGGGAGATTGTTTATATACAAATGTAATGTAATAAAAAATGGTCACCGGCAGTGACCATTTTTGTGAACCCGGAGGGACTCGAACCCCCAACCTCCTGATCCGTAGTCAGGTGCTCTATCCAATTAAGCTACGGGTCCGGGTTGTGAGTGCAAAGATATTGTTTTTTTTCAATTCCGTAAACGGCCCGGTTCAATAAGCAGTATATAACCATTTGCTTTGATTTTTTACCTTTACTCTTAAATATTTCCGGCTATGAAAAAAGCATTTAAAATATTTGTTATCACGCTGGGTGTGATCGTCGCCCTGCTCCTGGCAGCTGCCATTGTCATTCCTGTTCTGTTCAAAGACCAGATGCTGACGGCTGTTAAAACTGAGATAAACAAGAGCCTGAAAGCACAGGTAGAATTCAGCGACTTCAGGCTGAGTCTGTTGCGGCATTTTCCCAATCTGTCTTTCCAGATGGACGACCTGTCGGTGATCGGTACCGGTGTATTTGAAAAAGATACCCTGGCCGGGTTCAGGTTATTCGATGCCACGGTGAACCTGATGCCGTTGATCAGGGGCGAGGGGATCCAGGTGCGGTCGGTGCTGATCGACCGACCGGTGGTTATGGCCCGGGCTCTTGAAGACGGTTCGGTGAACTGGGATATCATGATTCCTTCGGAGGAAAAAGTGGAGGAGGAAACGGATACGGCTGCCATGGAAATGCCGGCTATGCGGGTGGAATTGCAAAAGTTCGAGATCAGGGAGGGAAGGATTGCCTATTACGATGAGGTATCGAATATGGCGGCCATGCTGGAACCGCTTGATTTTGTGCTGAGCGGCGATATGAACCGTGAGCTCACCACCCTGGAGATGGACCTTGCCATCGGTGCCCTGGATGTGGAGATGGACGGGGTGAAGTACCTCAACCGTGCGCGTGCTGCCTTCGGTGCCATAATCGCTGCTGATCTGAATGCGATGGAATTTACGCTGAAAGAAAATGAACTGCAACTGAATGAGATTGTTCTGGGACTGGAAGGTACCGCCGCCATGAAGGAGACCGGTTATCCGGTAGACCTGCGTTTTTATGCGAAAGAGACCTCCTTCAAGTCGCTGCTTTCCATGGTGCCTGCCATGTATACGAAAGATTTTGCCGGGCTGGAGACATCGGGCAGCCTTTCCCTTGAGGGGAATGTCACCGGGGAGTACAGTACGGTGGATACCGTTTATCCGGATATGCGGCTTACCCTGCTGGTAAACAATGCCATGTTCCGATATCCCGACCTTCCCCGTTCGGTGGAAGGGGTAAACATAGATACCCGGTTATTTGTCGACGGGCACGATATGGACCGGTCCATCGTAGATGTGGAACGTTTTTCATTCCGGATAGGGGATAATCCTTTTACGGCAGGTTTTCATGTAAGGACCCCCGTCAGTGATCCTGAGTTGTCGGGAGAAGTGAACGGACGGATCGATCTGGGTTCCCTGGCCGATGCTATTCCCATGGAAGAAACCACCCTGGAAGGAATTCTCGACGTGGCTCTTACCTTTGGGGGGCGGATGTCGTGGATCGAACAGGAAGACTATGAAAAATTCACCGCAGACGGTTCCCTGAAGCTGGAAAATTTTGTGTTCAACACCCCGGCGTTGCCCGTACCTGTGCAAATGCCCGTGGCCGGGATGTTTTTCTCCCCGCGTTATGTGGAGGTCAGCCGGCTCGACCTGCTGATGGGGGAGAGCGATATGCATTTTACCGGGAGAATGGAAAATTTTATTCCCTATGTGTTCCGTGAAAATGAAACGGTGCGCGGCCGTTTTGCCTTTTCTTCCTCCATGCTGAACCTGAACGAACTGATACCCGAAACGGAAGAGGCAGAAACGGAGGAAGAAGACGACACGCTGGCTCTGTCGGTGATTGAAGTGCCTGGGAATGTGGATTTCGAGCTGATTTCCGAGATAAAGAAGATTCAGTTCGGGAATATGGATATTTCGGATATGCAGGGCTGGATCATCGTCCGTGACAAAAAAGTGGTGCTTGACCAGTTGTTGCTTAATATACTGAACGGAACCGTGGGGGTGACCGGAGCATACTATACCGAGGATATGGAAAAACCTTCGGTGGAGCTGGATTTGAATGTGAGGGACCTGAGCATACCTGCCGCATACAACAGCTTTGTGACCATTCAGAAGCTGGCCCCCCTGGCGGCCGGGCTCGAGGGGAATATGTTACTTGGCCTGAAATACAATAGTATGCTGGGAAGCGATCTGATGCCTGTACTTTCCACGGTAAACGGTGAAGGATCGTTGCGCTCCAATGAGGTTACCCTGGTCAATGTTTCCACATTCGACAGGATCAGGAGTATGCTGAAGCTCAGGGAAGATCTTACGAACCGGCTGAAAGACATCAATATCCTGTTTCGGATTGTCGACGGGAATCTGCTGGTGGAACCGTTCGAAATCAAAATGGGCGGGATGGATATGGTGGTAGGAGGAAGGCAGGGACTGGACCAGCGTATGGATTTTCTGGTAAAGATGTCCATACCGCGCAGCTATATGGGGGAAGGGGCCGAACGAGTGGTGGATAACCTGGTGGCAAACGCTGCTTCCCGGGGTTTGAACATTACACCGGCCGACCGGGTGAATGTGGATGTACGGATCACCGGAACGGTGAAAAACCCGGATATTTCGCTCAGTTTGAAGGAAAGCATGCAGGGGGCGGTGCAGGAATTAAAAAGCCAGGTTCGTGAACAGGCTGAAGCCATGATTGAAGAGAAGAAAGAAGAAGTGAAGGAGAAGTTGGAGGAAAAGAAAGAGGAAGTGGTTGATGAAGCCAGGGAAAGGGCACAGCAGATCATTGAGCGGGCTGAGAAAGCCAGGGACGAAGCCCTGATCCGGGCTGCGGCCGAAAAGGATAAAGCCTATGCCGAAGCCGACAGAATAGAACAGGAGGCAGGCGGGAATATGGTGGAAAAACTGAAAGCCAGAGCCAGGGCCGAAGGGATCAGGAAAGCTGCCGATGCTGTCTATAACAAGTCAAGGGAAATTGCTGAAAATGAATACCAGCAAGCCCTGGAGCGGGCCAGAAAAGGGACGGAGAAGAAGTAACGGGCATCAACAGCCAGGGGACAGGAAATAAAAAAGCTGCCTTTCGGGGCAGCTTTTTTGCAGTGATAGGGTACATCAGTATTTCTTTTCCTGAATCCGGGCTTTTTTCCCGGTGAGTTTCCTCAGGTAAAAAATTCTGGCGCGGCGAACTTTTCCTCTTTTATTCACTTCGATTTTGTCAATGAAGGGGGAAGCAATGGGGAAGATCCTTTCCACACCAATGTTTCCCGACATTTTTCTTACGGTGAAGGTTTCGCCTGCACTGTTTCCTCTGCGCTGGAGCACCACGCCGCGGAACTGCTGGATTCTTTCCTTGTTTCCTTCTTTAATTTTATAATGTACCGTTATGGTATCGCCGGCCTTGAAAGCAGGGATATTTTCCAGCTGTCCTTCCTGCCGCAATGTGTTTTCAACCGTTCTGATGGGATCCATGACTACTGTGTGTTTGAATAATGTCCTTCCGAAAAATCGACCGCAAACTTACACAATTTTTCACATGGTGCAAAATAATCCGGATGATCTTTTCATTCCGCCATGTGCATAAAAAAATAAGGCCGCCTCCCGGCACGGGATGCGGCCTTATTTGCGGAAATCTCATCAGTTCGTTTCCCGCCGGGGTTTAATGCCCGCCTGAATCGTCCAAGTACAGGAATTTGTCGCCCGTTTCCTTTACGATCATGCGATACCATTCTTCACCGTATCCCGGTTGCTGTACCCTGGGATTTACATATTTATGATCTTTGGGTTTTTCACGGGATTCCTTGATGTTTCCGTCGAGGTATTTGGTGAACAGATGGCGGTAAAGCTTTTTCCATTCGGCCACGGTGTGGTTTCCGGCATCTACTGAAAACCGGGTCAGGAATTCGCGGGCGAGTTCCGGATTGGATGCATGCATTTCCCCGGCTGTCCTGTCGATAAACGGGACCGCTTCGATATAGCCTTTTTCCAGTTTCCGCTGCACTTCCTGAATATCCACAATCATGTCTTTGTACCGGGTATAGGCAAAATTCGATACCTGGTTGAACACCCAGAAAGCGGCATCTTCACTGAATTCCATCATTGAGCCGTTCCCCCGGGCATAGGTATGAGGCACTTCTTTCATTCCGCAGTACATCGGGGTATAAACGGTGGTATAGGTGTCGTCTACTCCGAACCAGAAGATTCCGCCGACCGGATCGGGAAGCCAGTTCCGGCTCTGGGTGACGAATGAGAAACCGGTTTGCTGGGTGGAAGTGGCTCTTTCGTTGAAATAGGTTTTTCCGTCCACTTTCCAGGTCAGGGGCCTCCACCTGACGATGCAGTCATACGGACCCGCCCCGATATCCTGGGTCATATCCATGGGAGTTCCCTGGTAGTAATCGCGCATGAGTTCCATGACATCGTGGACCGTCAGTTTTTTATCGGGTTTGATCCACAACGGCATGCGGTTTTTGAGGTCTTTCCCCATGGCATAATCCAGGTATTTGTCCATATCAGCATTCACCCGGTTGAACATGGCAAAGACACGGGCTTCGCAGAAACGGGCCGCCCCGAAGTCCATGGGAGCAAAGAAATCGGAAAAGGAGAAATCCTTATCTTTTCCTTTGTATCCCAGTTTGCGTGCCACGTCGAATACGTCGGCGCAGTATACTGTTTCAATGCCGGGTTCGAAGATCTTGTCGAGATGTCGCGAAGAGATGGATTTTTTTCCGTCCTCCAGCGGGAAAGTGGTGATCCTGGCCTGATTGGCATGTGCGGATACGTATCCGTCGGGGATTCTGCGGGCAACCCACACGGCTCCTTTTTCGTCGCTCCCCCTGCCGATCAGTTCCATGATCCATGCTTCATTGGGATCGGCAATGGAGAAGGATTCGCCCGAGCTGTAGTATCCGTATTCATCCAGTAATTCGGCAATGACTTTTATTGCTTCCCTGGCATTTTTTGCCCGCTGCAGGGTAACGTATATCAGGCTTCCGTAATCCATGATTCCGCCTGTGCCACGGGCTTCGGGTATTCCTCCGAAAGTGGTTTCTCCAATGGCCAGCTGGTGTTCGTTCATATTTCCCACCACACTGTAGGTTTGCCTGGCCTGTTTGATCCGGCCCAGAAATTTGCCGGTATCCCATTCGAATATGTCCATCATGGTTCCTTCGGGATAGGTCATGGCCGGCCAGAAATACAATTCACCGTAAAGTACATGGGAATCGGCCGAATAGGTGATCATGGTGGATCCGTCGGCCGATGCGCCCCTGGTGATCAGGAAGTTGGTGCAGGCTTTTCCCGTGCCTGTTGCTGCAAGCAGGAGCCCTGCCGCGAGAACGGTACTCTTCAGTATCTTGCTGTTTCTTCTCATATGATTTGGTTTTTGTTCCTGAAATGATGTTTTTTCCTGCAGGTCCAAAAATAGGAAATTCAGATTACCTGCCTATGTTGTGCAATATCTTTCTTTCACATCATGAAATTGACCAGTTTCAGGTGGTCGGCATCCGAAAGCTCATAGTTCCGGCCGGTAACCCGGTTGGCATTCATCAGTTTTACGATTTCCGTTTTTTGTGAATTGTCAATGCCGATATCCGAAAGGTGGAGGGGGCAGCGGAGCGAAGTGAACATTTTCCTGACCTTTTCGATGGTTCTGGCGGGTGTATGTACCCCGAAAAGATGTTTCCCGAGGGTGGTGATTCGTTCCGGGATCCTGCCGGCATGCAGTTTCAGCCAGGCAGGGTATGCGATGGAAAGGGTGGCGCCGTGTGGTGTGTCGTACAGGAATGAAAGGGTGTGGCCGATGGCATGCACTCCCCAGTCGCCGTATGCTTTTCCCTGCTGGGTCAGCCCGTTGAGCGCGTTGGTGGCCGCCCACATGATCCGGGCCCTGTATTCGTAGTTTCTGGGTTCCTTCAGCACCAGGGGGGCCACTTCCAGGGCTTCCTGTATAATGCTGTAAATAAACCGGTCAGATAGCGGGGAATCTCCTTTCCCGAAGAAGTTCTCAAGGCAGTGAGCAATGAGATCGGCAATGCCGTATGCCGTATAATTTTCAGGGACCGTGTACGTGTATTCCGGGTCCAGAAAGGAATGAGCCGGGAAATTCAGCGGATTCCAGTATCCCAGTTTTTCGCGTGTTTTCGGATTCTGAACCACGGCCGATCCGTTCATCTCGGTGCCGGTGGCCGCCAGCGTAAGGACGGCTATGAGAGGAAGGGTTTTTTCCGGTTCGGCGGAACCGGTTATGATATCCCATCCTTTCATATCATTGGCTATGCACAGGGCGGTGATTTTCGCCGAATCGATCACGCTTCCGCCACCCAGGGGCACAATCAGTTCCGAACGTTCACGGCGGCCAAGGTCAGCTGCCTTTTCCACATCATCAATCACGGGATTGGGTTTGACTCCGCTGTATTCGGCTACCTGCAGTCCGGCGCCGACCAGTTGTTCCTTTACCTGGTTGTAATATCCGTTCTTTACGGCAGAACCCTTTCCGTACATCAACAGCACCCGGTTGCCGTAGCGACGGGCGGTTTTTCCCAGATCGTTTACCACTCCCCTGCCAAAGTGCACTTTGGTGGGATTATAGGCAATAAAATTCTCCATAATCTCAAAACACATTTTAACATTTAGAACGGATAAAAATAGAAAAAAAGCCTACACGCGATAAATAAACCCTCCCATGTTGTCGTGTTTGGCTCCGGTTACACTGGCCAGACAGTTGATTCTTCCCAGGAAACGCAGAACAGCCAGGAATCCGAATACCAGAGCTTCTTTATAGTTTACCAGCAGGGGATCGGGAAGTGTCAGCGGGCGTCCGCCCTTTTCTTCGATCAGCTCCACCAGGAAGGTGTTGAAGGCGCCCCCTCCCGTTACCAGCACTTTCTCGAATGGAAGCAACTCGAAATAAATCAGGTCGGAAATGTGTTCGTAAAGGGTGCGGAGGATATCTTCGTGCGTGGCCTGTGTCCGGTTGATTACAGGCAGAATGTTTCTTTCCACCCATTCCCTGCCAAGGGATTTCGGAGGTGGCTGGCGGTAAAAGATCTGCTGGTTCAGCCGGTACAGCATTTCGGGGACGGGCCGGCCCTTTCTTCCCAGTTCCCCGTTCCTGTCAAAGGGTACCGAAAAATGTTCCCGCACATATTTGTTCAGCAGAATATTGGCAGGGCCGATGTCGTAGGCAATCCTTTTGTCATTTTTCCGGTAGGAAATATTTGAAAACCCCCCGATGTTCAGGCAGGCATCATATTCCCTGAACAATTCCCGATCGCCCATGGGTACCAGAGGGGCTCCCTGCCCTCCCAGGGATACATCGCGGTGTCTGAAATTATAGATGGTGGTGATTCCGGTTTTGCGGGCAATGCTGGGCCCGTCGCCTATCTGCACGGTGATCTCGATCTCCGGACGGTGAATGATGGTATGGCCGTGAGAACCGATCAGATCGGCTGGTACGGCCTGTTTATCCAGAAATTTCTTTACCTGTTCTCCAATCCATTCTCCATATTCCACATGAAGATCGATCAGGCTCCTTTCCAGGTGATGATGTGCTTCGGAAAGCCGGGTAACCCACTCGGGGGAATAGGGTACCGTGGTGGCATCGATCAAGTGGTATTTCCACCCCCTGGCTGTTTCTGTAAACCGGGCCAGTGCCATATCCAGGCCGTCGAGCGAGGTGCCCGACATAACTCCGACTGCAGTATAGCTTACGCAATGTTTGCGCTTTTTCATGGTGGATGAAGATAAGAAATTTTTCCTTATCCGCTTCTGTGTTCTTTGCCATGGGAAAGGTTGTGTCAAAAGGGTTTTTTCAAGACCCCCGCAATAATTTTTCGGAAAATTGATCGGGAACCTGTATTTTCGGGGGCACAAAACCATAAACGTAAAAGTTCCATTATGAACCATCTTACTCTATATGTGCTGGCGGCCGGTATGGGTAGCCGGTATGGCGGGCTCAAACAAATGGATGAAGTAGGGCCGTCGGGCGAAGCCATTATTGATTATTCCGTGTTCGATGCTATCAGAGAAGGATTTGACAGGGTAGTATTTGTGATCAGGAGGGATATTGAAAAAGAATTCAGTGAATTGTTCCGGAAGAGATGGGCTAGCAGGGTGGAGGTGGATTTTGTCATGCAGGAACTGGATATGATTCCTGATGGGTTCCGTGTGCCTGAAGACCGGACCAAACCCTGGGGAACGGCTCATGCCGTACTGGTGGGTGCCGGCAAGGTGGATTCCCCTTTTGTGGTAATCAATGCAGATGATTTTTACGGAAGAAATGCCTACCGCATGATAGCCTCCTGGCTTCTGGAGAATAACCGCGACGAACAGGATACCCATTTTTCCATGGTGGGGTATTCCCTGAACAAAACCCTTACCAGGCACGGAACGGTGGCAAGGGGTGTTTGCCGGACCAATGAGAAAGGATACCTTACCCACATCGAAGAGATTACAGATATCGGCTGGCACGGCGACAGGATAGGATACACCGGACCCGACGGGAAGCTGAGAACACTCCGGGGGGATGAACCGGTATCCATGAACATATGGGGCTTCACCCCGGCCATTTTTCCCTTGCTGGAAAAAAGCTTCCGAAACTTCCTGGGAAAAAATGCCGGAAATCCGAAAGCTGAATTCTATATTCCCACCCTGGTACAGGATGTAATCAGAAACCGAGAAGGAGATGTGAAGGTGCTGCCGAATCACGAACATTGGTTCGGAGTGACCTACCGGGAAGACAAGCCCAGGGTGATGAAGGAAATTCAGGCTCTGGTCGACAGCGGGGCATACCCTTCCAATCTTTTTGCCTGATGCGGAAAACTCTTTTCTTTCTTTGTCTGTTATTTCTCCTTATACCGAAAGCCGGTGGACAGTCGCCCCGTTTCCTGAACCGTGGCTGGGAACTGACCTGGTATGATGATTTTGAAGGGAACAGCCTCGATACTTCCCGCTGGTCAATGGCAGTAGGAAGAAGAAGGTTTGGAATATGGACTTCCGATGCTGTGAAGGTAAGCGATGGGATCCTGACCATCCGGATCTTCCGGTGGCAGGGGCAATACTTTTCCGGAGCCGTCCTGAGCCGTGGCAAGTTTGAATCCCGCTACGGATACTGGGAGATCAGGTGCCGTTTGCCACGGGAAGAAGGTCACTGGCCGGCATTCTGGATTCAGAACGACGGCATGGAAGGAAACGCCGGAACGGATGATCCGGGCGCGGAGATTGATATTATGGAGTATCACGCACGGTGGGGAGATACCCTGCTGCATGCCGTGCACTGGGGTGGATACGGCGAAAATATGCGGTCGGCCGAGGAAAAAGTAAAGATACCGGGCCTGTCGGAAGGCTTTCATACTTTCGGTCTTCGCTGGACTCCCCTCAGTTACCGGTTTTACGTGGACGGGAAACGAACCTGGACCCTGCGGAAGGGGGTGTCCCGTCAGTCGCAATATGTGATCATCAGTGAAGAGATCGGTCGCTGGGCAGGAGAAATCGAGAAGACAGAACTGCCAGACCGTTTCGAAGTGGATTACATCAGAGTATATCACCGCTAACCGGATTTCTTCCGGAGAGATGGATATTACCAGTAAAACCGGGCGTGGTATACGGAGAAATTTTCCTTTTCGTCTACCACAGTCAGGACCAGTTCGTGCCAGCTGTCACGTTCCACCCTTTCCGGATCGAAGCGGTAGATCAGCAGGTCGTTTTTCGGATCGTATTCGAACAGGGCCCACCGGTTATCGATGTATCCGTGGTATACCCTGATACCTGAAAGATCGTCTTTTATTTTCACCCTGATATCCGCTTCCCTTGACATGTTTTTTTCATGGCGGATGTTCATGGGTTCGATCACAGGAGGCAGGGTGTCGGCCAGAACGGTATATTTGCCGAACTGACGGGTACGGGTGGTAAGGTATTTGCCTTCCCAGGATCCTCCGGCACACTGGTATTCTCCCTCTTCGTCGATATGTACCAGGCACATTTTCTTCTCTATGCCGGCCGGAACGGAATCGGGTGCGATCCAGATCTGAAACGGGTCATGGGCCGGTGTGGTGGCCCGGTCGATTTGATGCACCCTGCTGAAGCTTCCGGGTAATCCTTCCGTACGTGCATAGGTGAAACAAAGGGTATCGTAAAGGGCGCCTGCCGGAACCCTGATTTTAAATCCCTGCGATTCATATATGTTATCGTTTTGCCAGTGGAATAGGGCAGTCTGGGGAGTGCGGCAGGATGTGGCCACAGGGCCTGGCCTTTCCTGCTTCAGCACCGTAAAGGCCAGATCCGACTGGTTTCCGTGGGAATCGGTGACGACAATCGTGATGGTATGGACCAGGGTATCGGTCAGGGTGATCCTGCCAGAATGCCGGATATCATTGTCGTAGATACTCAGGCGGTTGTTCGGGTCCAGAAAGGTTTTCTGAATGTTCTTCCCCGAGGTTACCCGTTCGGCATAGTCAATATGGCTGTTGATGTAACGGGTTTCGGCAAATGAGAATTCGCCGATATGGTGGGCATAAATTTTCCGGTTGTCGAGCTTCACTTCCAGGGAGTGGATCCCACATTTGTTCCAGGAATGATCGACATAATCAATGGCTTCGATCCCGATACCGAAGGTTCCGGATACCGGTACGGGTTCATGGGCATTCAGGGTATACCTGCCTTTGTTTTCCGAAACCGAAAATTTTTGTTTCTCTGCCTTTCCCTGCACCATGGTACTGGGAGTAAGAGGATATAGATATACATACTGAATGACCGGCCGGATATGGTCTTCAATTTCCGGAAAAAAAGGAAGCGGGTCCAGCGGATTCTGGTTCCTGCTGTTCCTGATCTCAAAATGAAGATGTGGGCCGGCTGAAGTTCCTGTATTTCCTGAAAGCCCGATCTGCTGGCCACGGGTTACGGGAAATTGTTCCGGTCCGGGAAACAGGTTTATTGCATAGCTTTTCCTGGCATACTGTTTGTCCCTGACCCATACTTCCACCCCGGGCATAAAGGAATCCAGGTGCGCGTAAACGGTAGTGTATCCGTTGGGGTGGGATATATAGAGGGCTTTTCCGAATCCATTGGGTGTAACAGCTATTCTTGAAATGTATCCGTCGGCGCAGGCATAAACGGGAAGGCCGGAACGTCCCCGGGTCTTGACATCTATTCCTGAATGGAAATGATCGGCCCGCAATTCACCGAAATTGGCCGACAGCAGCATCCGAATATCTACCGGTGGAACGAAAAGGTTCCCGGCATCGGGCGATGGCTGGGCCCGGGCAGGAAGAAACATTCCCGCAAGGAAGGCGAACAACATCAGGTTCCTCATGGTTCATTGTATAACTGTACATGAGGCAAAACTAAGATTTATCCTGTTTTTACTGAAAAAACGATCATTAATTTTTATATTTAGGCAATGGATGTTAATTTTGTGTTCAGATCCTTTATTCTATGGAGGGCAGTCAGGTATCTGTTATACAGGAACTCAGGGGGAAAATTGATCGTTTGATCCGTTCTTTTGAGTCGATAAAGGACAGGAACCGGGAACTGGAAGAAGAAGTAAACCTGCTGAGCGAAAGGATCAGAGACAAGGACAGGGAAATTGCCGAACTGACGGAAAAGAATAAGCAGCTTCAGTTATCCAGGGCTTTGATGGCAGGAGGAGAGGATGTAACTGAAGCGAAGACAAATATAAACAGGATTGTGCGGGAGATAGACAAGTGTATTGCTCTTTTGAACAGGTGAATACAAAGAGAATATGGAGGACAAGCTTTCCATCAGGGTTAATCTGGCAGACAGGTATTATCCGCTGAAGATTGACCGGAAAGACGAAGAAAGAATTAGGAGGGCAGCCAAATTAATTAATGAAAAAATTCTGCAGTACCAAAAACGATATATCGACAAAGATATACAGGATTTTATGGCTATGGCCGCCCTTCAGTTTGTGACCCGGGTTCTGGAACTGGAAGAGAAACAGGATGAAAATGAAATGATTGACAGGATCAGGGAGATTAGTCAGGACCTGGAAGCGTATCTGGAAAAGAGTAATTAGGTTCTTTGCATACAAAGAGTTTGCCCGCATTAATTCTTCAATAATCTTTTGAAACTCAACAATTCAAAAATTGGAGGTATGCTCATGGCATCTATGGCAGGCCCCAATCCTTCGGGATTCTGAAAAGACAGGGGAAACCAGAAATGCATTGGCGCCTCCACCCATGATTATCAGGGGTTTTCTAAAAGTGTTGGGGATTTAATGCGGGTTTTTTTATAACTGAAATTTTAAAATTATACAAAAATGATATTCACCATATTACTGATGAGCACCCTGCTGATATATCTGATCATCGGGGTTGCTGCCCTGCTGGCCGGAGTAGGAATGGGGTATTTTTTCTGGAACCTGGCCCTGAAGAAAAAGAGCCGCGCTATCATTCGCGAAGCCGAATCGGAAGGGGAAATGATTAAAAAGGATAAAATCCTCCAGGCCAAGGAAAAATTCCTGCAACTGAAATCCGAGCATGAAAAAATCATTTCCGAAAAGAGCAACCGGTTGTTGCAGTCGGAAAACCGCCTGAAACAGAAAGAAGCGGTCATATCACAGAAGCTGGAGGAAGTGACCCGAAAAGGGAAGGAACTCGACATACTCAGAGAGAATCTGACCAGCCAGCTGGAACTGGTGGAGAAGAAGAATGACGAACTGCAAAAGATGCACCGGCAGCAGGTGGAGCAACTGGAAACCATTTCGGGGCTGTCGGCTCAGGAGGCCAAGGAACAACTGATCGAGTCGCTGAAGGCCGTGGCCAAGACCGATGCCATGTCGTATATCAATGAAATTACGGCCGAAGCCAAAATGGCCGCAAACAAGGAAGCCAAGCGGATCGTGCTGCAGACGATCCAGCGGGTGGCCACCGAATCGGCGGTGGAGAACTCGGTTACAGTGTTCCACATCGAATCGGATGAGATAAAAGGCCGGATCATTGGCAGGGAGGGCCGCAACATTCGGGCACTGGAAGCAGCGACGGGTGTGGAGATCATTGTTGACGATACCCCTGAAGCCATCATTCTTTCCGCCTTTGATCCGGTCAGGCGTGAGGTGGCCCGGCTGTCACTGCACCAGTTGGTGACCGACGGAAGGATCCATCCGGCCCGGATCGAGGAGGTGGTGCAGAAAACACAGAAGCAGATCGAGGAAGAGATCGTGGAGGTTGGCAAACGAACCACCATCGACCTGGGAATCCACGGATTGCATCCTGAACTGATCAGGCTAATCGGCAAGATGAAATACCGTTCATCATACGGGCAGAACCTGCTTCAGCATTCCAGGGAAGTAGCCAACCTGTCGGCTATCATGGCCGCCGAGCTGGGACTGAATCCCAAACTGGCCAAAAGGGCCGGGCTGCTGCACGATATCGGGAAAGTGCCAGATGATGAACCCGAGCTCCCGCATGCCATTCTGGGGATGAAACTGGCCGAGAAATTCAAGGAAAAACCCGAGGTATGCAATGCCGTCGGTGCCCATCACGATGAGATAGAAATGACCACTATGATCGCTCCCATTGTACAGGTTTGCGATGCGATTTCCGGAGCAAGACCGGGCGCACGGCGGGAAGTGGTGGAATCATACATCAAGCGGCTGAAAAACCTGGAAGAACTGGCTCTTTCCTATCCCGGCGTACTGAAAACTTATGCCATCCAGGCGGGTCGCGAGTTGCGGGTGATCGTGGGAAGCGACCGGGTGACTGATAAAGAAGCCGAAAGTCTGTCATACGATATTGCTCAGAAAATCCAGAATGAAATGACCTATCCGGGTCAGATCAAGATCACGGTGATCAGAGAAACCCGGGCTGTGACCTTTGCCAAATAATGAATCAGACTCACAGAATATTCAATGTGGTAGGTGCACGTCCGCAGATTATCAAAGCGGCCGCCCTCAGCAGGGCGCTGCGGGAACATTACGCAGGACTGCTGGAAGAGGTGATGGTGCATTCCGGCCAGCATTACGACAGGAACATGTCGGACGTTTTTTTTGAAGAAATGGGCATTCCACGCCCCGCTCACCATTTGCATGTAGGATCGGGAACACACGGCCGGCAAACCGGTGAAATGATGCGGGGAATGGAAGACCTGATCCGTTCGGAAAATCCCCGACTGGTGGTGGTGTACGGCGATACGAATACTACACTGGCGGCAGCCCTGGCCGCTGCCAAACTGAAAGTGCCCGTGGCCCACGTTGAGGCCGGACTGCGCTCATTCAACAAATACATGCCGGAAGAGATCAACCGGGTATTGTGCGACCATGTATCAACCCTGCTGTTTACCCCGTCGCGCCAGGCAGAGATCAATCTGGCCCGCGAAGGGATTGTTCACAGCGGGGAAGAACCTTTTGATATAGACCATCCGGCGGTGGTGCACACCGGCGATGTAATGTTCGACAATGCCCTGTATTACGGAAGGGAGGACACCGGGGATTCCCGGGTGCTCGACAGGCTGGATATCAGAGACAAACCTTATGTGCTGGCCACTCTGCACCGGGATATGAATACGGATGATCCCGGCCGGTTGCAGGCTGTAATGGGAACCTTGCTGGAAATTGCCGAAAAAGAAAAGATCACGGTGGTGATACCCCTGCATCCCCGGACTCGAAAAATGATCGCCGAGTTCAGGATGGGGAAGAGTACGGCCAGCAGTCAGTGGTTCAGGATCACCGATCCGGTGTCATACCTCGAGATGATCACCCTGGAAAAAAATGCCCGCCTGATTATGACCGATTCGGGCGGGGTGCAGAAGGAGGCCCATTTCTTCAAAAAAGCATGCATCGTGTTCAGAAAAGAAACCGAGTGGGTGGAACTGGTGAACCACGGTACGGCCTGCCTGGTGGATGCCTCGCCGGAAAAGATCAGGGAAGCCTGGGATCTGTTTAGGGATCAGAATAATCTCGATTTCCCCCCTTTCTACGGGGAAGGAAATGCCGCATCCCTCATTGCCGGAACCATCCTGCGTTTTCTTGAAAGGGGAAAAAGTTCGTGAGTAAAATGCTTCATATGCATGATCCTCTCCGGGGGAAAAGAGTCTATTTATTCCTGAAACGGCTTTTCGATATCGTTTTCAGTATAC
>DQWH01000036.1 GCA_011042635.1 Bacteroidota bacterium
AAGCTGAAGGAATGTGAACGGGCGCTGGGATGAACAAACCATGAAGAACCTGCCCGCAAAAAGACCGAATTCTTCCCGGACGGGGCCGGACAGGTTCCGGATACCGGCCGGGAAAAGATCCCGTGCACTCATGGTTCTCACTCCTTTTCAATTCTGGTGGATTCTGGTGCTGATCCTGCTTTTTCCCGTTTCCATGAACTGGAAGCTCATCCTGCAGGGAGAGGTGGCCACAGGAACGGTGGTGCCCGACCGTTCCCTGCCCGAGATCCTCCGGCAGCAAACGGATATCCACGTGATACAGGTTGTGGAATACGAAGTAAACGGCACCGTGTATGAAGCTGCTCCTCCCGAGAATGTACGTTACAAACCCGGGCGGAAGATCCGTGTGTTGTACCATCCGAAGGATCCCGAAAAGTATGTCCTGCTATGCTTCTCGGGTATTTTCCTTGATTTCAAAATCGCCTGGACGGGGTTGTTTTTGCTTCTGTGGATGGCTTTCTTTTTCAGTTTCGGGAAGATCCGGCACCGTGATACGTAACGGTATAACCTTATATAACCTGCGAACCTTGTCAGGAAATATCCTGCTGGTTTTGTGCATGGTATTTACCATATGCAATGCTAATATACTGCCGGGGCTGTCTTAATAATATTCTTAACCGTCGAGGAGGCCGAGAGGAAATTCACCCCTCAGCCTCTCACAGAACCGTACGTGACAGTCTCCCCTCATACGGCTCCTGTTATTTAATATAAACCCTAACAGAGTCCCGCTTCCCAATGATAGAACAAGTTAAGGTGCTGTTCTTTCATCATGATATTCTGGAGCACCTGCATGAACTGGGCTACGATATTGGCTACACAACGGTATGTAATCAAATCAACAGAAAACTGGCCAACAGGAAGGAAGCCTTTATTCGCCAGGTATATAAACCTGGCAATGTTTGCGATTTTGACTGGGGAGAGGTAAAGCTGGAGATAGGAGAAAAGTTACAGTCGCTTTATATGGCTGTATTTACACCTGCCATGAGCAATTATCGTTATGCGGCACTGTTTCACCGGCAGGATACCGCGGCGTTTTTACAGGCCCATGTTTTGTTCTTCGGGCATGCGGAGGCATTTTTCATATGATGATTTACGATAACATGCGGGTTGCCATACGCAAGTTTGCAGGTCCATCGGAGAGGGAACCCACTGAAGCATTATTGAAGCTGTCGGCCAACTACCAATTTCATTTCCGTTTTTGCCATGTTGCCAGTGGCAATGAAAAAGGGCAAGTTGAACGCAGCGTTGAGTTTGTAAGGCGAAAGGCGTTTGGCAATCAGGATCGTTTCCCTGGCCTGGAAGCAGCTAATACCAGATTAGCCGGAACCTGCATCCGGTTAAACACGCGCTTTAACCAGGATAATCCGGGTATAAGATCCATTGATTTACTGGAAGTTGAAAAAAAGCATCTGGCCCCGGTGCCACCCAGTTTTGATTGTGGTCAAATGGAACAGTACAAGGTAGACAAATACTCTGTGATCACCTTTGCCACCAACCGCTACAGCGTTCCTGATCATCTGGCAGGCAAGACAGTGGATGCAAAAGTGTACCCGGAAAAAATACACTGTTATTATGAGAACCGGAAGGTATGCCAGCATGAGCGTCAATACACCCGGCATGAGTGGTATATCAACCTGGACCATTACCTGTAAACTCTCAAGCGCAAGCCAGGCACACTGGCCGGTTGAATATGAAACAAGTCTCCAGGGAAACCCGCCCCGACGAAACTAAGGAGGAAAGTTGGAAAGAATAAGTAAGGAATAAAAGGATATTGTCCTTCGTAAATTCTTTGTGCTTTAGAGCCTTTGTGGCCGTAACGGGTAATATCTAATGAAAGTTCAGTTAAAAAATTATTCGCCGCCGGGAACGCAGTTAATCCCAATATAAAGAAACTGCTGATTAGTGAAATAAGAAAAAATACAGGGAATATCAGTAATCCCGGATTCCGGGAGCACCGTCTCTTCATAATTCCAGGCGGACGGCCCGTTCGGGATGTTCCAGGGGGAAGCGGACCAGGACCAGTTTACCGGTATCGCCGGCTCCCTGGATAGCCACGGTACGATCCAGTTTTTCCATCCAGATTCCCGTAAGGCGGGTCGATTCATGCACATGGCCGTGAAGGGTAAGAAAGGGCTGGCGGTTCATGATAAACCGGTACACGGCAATGGAGCCGATGTGCACGTCGAGGGGGACATGATCCACGGTCTGTCCGTCGAGGGCTGCCCGGTCGAGGCCGGTCTGGTAAGGAGGACTGTGGAAAAGAAAGACCGAACGCGACAGATCGGTATCCCCCGGCCATACGTTCAGGTCTTCCGCAATATTAGCCCAGGCAGGATCGTAATCGGGTACTACCGATCGTTTACCGCAATCGGGAGGAATACAACCCGGATCGGTGTACCTGGAAACATCATATTTTTCCCAGTCTTTAAACAGGAACGGAGTGGGCGGAATGAATGAATAACCGTAAAAACTGTAACCTGCCACTTCCACCTTCCGGCCATGCATATAAGTCCACAATCCCGTTTCTTCGCCTTTCAGCATATCCGGTACCACACAGGCCGGATCGTCATTTCCCAGGATCATCATGACCCTGGGGTAATCCTGTTTCAGCCGGCGTTTCAGGCGGAGAAACAGGGAAGTAAGAAAACCACCCACAAACGTTTCGGGATCCTCCGGTCCGCAGAAGTGCGGCAGCAGGTCCCCTCCGAAAAGGACCATACCGGGTTTCTCTTTCACGATCTCCTCTTCCAGGCGGGTATACCTGGAAATCCTGCCGTGCAGATCGGTTACGAAAAATACCAGGGGATTTTCCCCGCCCGTTGCTTGTTCCATACCCTACTCTTTCTTTCTCAGAAGATGTGCATTCCGGCTGCCAGGCTTAATCATGACAGCATACGAGGTGTTGTTTTTAATATCCTCGTCGGTAACCAGGTGCAGGTCGATCAGCCCGTTTTTCACAGGCTCGCCCGTTTTCAGGTAATTGAACTCAGCCAGGCAAAGACCCCATCCTTCCATCCAGGCTTTCAGCTCAGCCTGCTGACATTCCGACCCTTCCACATGCACCAGGAGGTCGATATCACTATGTGCTCCGGCGGTGGCTTCTTTGGTGCTTCCGATAAGGTACACCGCTTTCACTCCGAAATGTTCCATATCGATATGGCCGGCCAGGACCCGGGCCATACGGTACCTCCATCTCCAGTGGACATCGGGTTTATCACTGAGCAGTTTTTCGCCTTTGGCAGGCTGGCGCCAGGAAGATTCCATGTATTCCAGGGTGTTTTTCAGTCGCCTGGAAAACAGGAAATGGCTCAGCCTGTCGGCAATGGCATCGAGCAGTTTTTGTTCTTCGGGTAGGAAAAGCATGCTGCCCGACTTCTCTATTTTCTGGATATAATGAACCCGGATGTTCCCCACCATGGTATTGTCCACCACCAGGTCGGCTTCCTGGAACCAGGGGGTGCGGACAAAATCGGGTCGCACATATTCTTTATCCTCGTATGTGATGCATGCTTCGCAAATGGTAGTATGCTGCCAGCCGGTTGAAATGATATCGAGCAGGCGCAGGAAAACCGGTTCCAGGTCTTGTCCCGGATCAGCAAGCAATTCTTCTACCTGGTAAATACACCGTAGTTCCTTGATCCTTTCGTTCAGCTTCTCGACCAGAATTTCCATATCCTTACCGGGCTGTTTTCACGTACATGATCTGCGTTGCATCCTGCTCAGTGGTCCCTGGTTAATCCTTTCAGGAATTCCACTGCTTCGGCATGACCCAGTCTCTCAGCAATCTGCAGGGGCGTTTCCCCGTCTTCAGTGACCTGATTCATATCCGCTCCGGCATTTTTCAGCTTTTCCAGGATTTTGACATCATTGTGCATGGCAGCATAATGAGCGGGGGTCCGGTTCCCGGGCCCGCAGGCATTAACGTCGGCACCCTTTTTTATCAATACACAGGCAGCCCGGGTATGTTCATTATCAATGGCCACCATCAGGGCCATTTTTCCTTCCCCGTCGCGGGCATTAGGATCGGCTTCATGGTTCAGAAAAAGCATGATCATACCCGGGTTCCCCATTTGGGCAGCATGAACAATGGGCAGGCCGTATCCGGCAGTAAGTTTATTTACATCGGCTCCGTATTTTATCAGGACTTCGGCCGATGCCACCTGGTTCGACCACACCGCATGAAAAAGAGGGGTAGCTCCCAGGGGTGACATCATGTTGGGATCGGCGCCCTGTTCGAGCAACTCTGTCAGCTTTTCCGTATTTCCGGTATTGACCGCATGGAAAAAAATATCGGGATCTGTCTGCCCCCGTATACTGAAACATACGAGCAGCATCATGCCCGTTAATCCAATCATTCTGATCAGCATACCCAGTATCCGGTTTTGGTTCTTACATATTTAAAGGTAAAAAAAATCCTTTGCCTGGCAAAACTGTTTTTTCTCCCGGTGCAACTTAAAAGGAAAGTAATCCTTCCGGGCTGCCTGCCCGGAGTTTCAGGTAACCTTGCGGTAACGCCACACGGCCAGGCCCATGGCCAACACCGCATAGATCCCGATGGCGATCATCTCGCGGCCGATATCTGTCAATCCCGAACCTTTCAGGATGATCATGCGGATCACCCGCATAAAATAAGCCAGAGGATTGATGATATTGACCGTCCGGGCCCAGGCCGGCATGGTTTCCGTGGAAGTAAAAATGCCGCTCATCAGAATGAATACGATAATGAAAAAGAAGCCAATAAACATCACCTGCTGCTGGTTGGAAGCCATGGTGGAAATGAACAGGCCCAGCCCCAGGATCACCATCAGGTAGAGAGAAGCGAATGCAAACAATACCGGCAGGCTTCCCAGAATGGGCATATTAAACAGAAAATATCCGATGGTCAGCCCCACACTCAGGTCGAACAGGGCGATAACCCAGAAAGGGATCAGTTTCCCGATAATGAACTGATATTTACGGATAGGTGTTACATTGATCTGCTCAATGGTTCCCAGTTCCTTCTCACGTACCAGGTTCAGAGCCGACAGGAACATGCCGATAATGGTCACCAGCAATACCATAATGCCGGGGATCATAAAGATCTTGTAGTTCAGTTTCGGATTATACCAGTATCGTTCCCGCACATTAATTCCGGAGGGAAGATCCATCCCCGCACTATACCCTGTTTCCTGCAGCAATTCCCGGTGAAAATCAGCAAGAATGGCCGATGCATAGGCATAGGACAGTCCGGCTGTCGTTCCGTTAATGGCATCCACCAGCCACTGGACACTCTCTTCCCCTTCCCTCATCATGTTCCGCTCAAAACCGGCGGGAATCACCATCACCATATCGGCCTGTCCTTTCCTCAGCAGTTCCTGTGCCGCCTCCTGGTTGTTCCCTGCGTCCTGAACCCTGAAAAAAGGCGAGGCCGTGAATTTCTGCGCCAGCCTGCCCGACCAGGTGCTCAGGTCGCGGTTTACCACAACCAGGTCGATTTTTTTCATCTCCAGGGTAGCTGCATGCACCAGGATCAGCAGCTGTACCAGCGGCAACACAAATATCACGGGCAGCATCAGCCTGTTCCTGAATATCTGGAGAAATTCTTTCTGGAGAAGAAATAGAATGGTTCTCATGAGGCCGGTCAATTTGTTCTGTATTTCATATCATAATGCCGGCGGACCGGCAGACAGCTTACTTTATTCCAGTCTGACCCTGAATCGCATGAAGCTCATCACGAGAAACAGGAGGCTCATCCCCGCCAGGATCAGTAGTTCTTTCCAAATATACAACAGTCCGTTTGCCTTGAGCATGATGCTTTTCACAATGACGATAAACCAGCGGGGAGGCAATAGTGCACTAAACCACTGCAGGATTTTCGGCATGTTTTCTATGGGAAAAATAAAACCCGAGAGAAGAATGGTAGGCAGCATCAGGATAAAGATCGACATGAACATGGCCATTTGCTGGGTACGGACCAGGGTGCTGATAAAGATCCCGATGGTCAGGGCCAGAAAGATGTACAGGATACTAACTCCCAGTAGCAATACGTTGCTTCCCTGCACGGGGACACCGAACACCAGGTTCCCCAACAGGATAATGGATACGGCATTGATCACGGAAAGAACCATATAGGGTGTCACCTTACCCAGAATGATCTGGGAGGCCCTGAGCGGACTGACCAGTAATACTTCCATGGTTCCGTACTCTTTTTCACGGGCGATAGACACCGAGGTCATCAGGGCCGAAACAAGTACCAGGATCATGGCCATGATGCCGGGCACGAACATATACACCCCTTTCAGGGAGGGATTATAGAACATGCGCACTCCGGGGGTTATTTTCATCGGCATGGAAGTTTCCGCGATCCGTTTCTGCAGGTAATCCCGGATAATGGCCGAGGTATGGTTCACCACCAGCCGGGCCGTATTGGCATCAGAAGCATCAGCAACCAGCTGTATATCGGCTCCTGACAGGCGCTGCATCTTTTCGGCAAATCCCGGGGGAAACACCACCACCTCCTTCACCTTCCCCTCCCTGAATACTTCTTCCATCTGATCCGCCGAATCAAGGGTTCTGTCGAGAATAAAAAAACCCGACGAAAGGATCTTCCGGGTAATCTCCCGGGTCGCCTCATCTTTTGAATGATCGAGCACGGCAATCCGGATATCTTTCAGCTCGTTGGTAATGACGTATCCGAACAGCATGATCTGGGCCACCGGAATGCCGAACAGAATCAGCATGGTGCGGTAATCGCGGAAGATATGAAGGGATTCCTTCCACACAAAACACAGAAAACGTTTCATGGCCGGTGATTTCTGATCATTTCCTTTATGTTTGAGGGATCAAGGGAAGTAAAATCGGGCACGGCCAGTACGGCCAGTTGCTCTACCTCCCGGGGATCAGGATGGTTCAGAGCGATGGGAAGCATTCCGGCATTTACCGCCGCTTCGAGTCCGTGCACCGAATCCTCGATCACCGCACACCAGTGAGGAGATATTTCCAGTAGAGAAGCCGTTTTTAGAAACACATCGGGATGAGGCTTACCCCGGCTCACCATAGAATCGTCCACAGCCAGGTCGAACAGGTGGCGTATGCCCAGTTCGTCCATCACAAAATCCACATTGGATCGAGGACCGGAAGTAGCCAGGGCGATCAGCATTTCCTCCCTGACTGCCTTCTCCAGAAACGGGATCAGCCCCGGCATAGGCCGGATGTGCGGGCGGTACAGTTCGCGGTAGAGGGCTTCTTTTTCCCCGGCATGTTTTTCCACCTCCGCATCGGTCATTTCCCGGTTAAACAGGGTGGTGAGATAATCGCGGTTTGTTTTCCCGAAAAGGGCCCCGTGCCGGAACCTTTCCAGCAGGCCATATTTACCACAAAACGATTCCCAGGCTTTGCGGTGAAATTCTCCGTTATCCACCACCACCCCATCCATATCCAGTATCAGCCCGAATTTTACTTTCATATCTCTTTTCTCGCAATTTTAATGAATACTTCATTCATATCCTGTGCCCCGTACTGCTGTTTCAGCCGGTACGGGGTATCCATGGCCACGATCCGACCTTCGTCCATCACACATAGCCGGTCGCAGTATTCCGCTTCGTCCATGTAGTGGGTGGTGACAAAAACGGTGATCAATGACTGTGCGGTTTCATAGATCAGGTCCCAGAACTGCCTCCGTGTGATGGGATCCACTCCACCTGTCGGCTCATCCAGGAATACGATGCCCGGGCGGTGGATGATGGCAATGGAAAATGCCAGCTTCTGCCTCCAGCCCAGAGGCAGGGATGCGATCAGGGTATCGCGCTGGTTTTCAAGCCCCAACCTGCCCAGCAGTTCTCCTGCCCTTTCCCTGATCTGCCTGCGGCTCAGTCCGTATATCCCGCCGAACAGTCTGATGTTTTCGTACACGGTAATATCTTCATACAGGGAAAACCTCTGCGACATATACCCTATGTTCCGTTTGATCTGTTCGGACTGCGTCCACACATCGTACCCGGCCACGGTGATCTGCCCTGAGGTGGGGGCCGAAAGGCCGCACAAAATACGCACCGCGGTGGTTTTTCCAGCTCCGTTGGCTCCCAGAAAGCCGAAAATTTCACCTCTTTCCACCCGAAAAGTAAGGCGGTCATTAGCCACAAACGACCCGAATGTTTTGGTCATTTCCTTCACGTCGATTACCGGTGTGTTATGGGCTGCCATGTTCCTGTTCCGTTTATACATTTTCTTCCCCGTCAACCGGCTCTTTTTTCCCCATCAGTTCCACAAAACAGTCTTCCATACCCGGCTCAAGGGGATCGATGGAAAAAGTGCCGTCAACTGTTCCGGTCAGGGGTCCCAGCCACCGGGCCGGATCGTCCGGTTCGCGGCGAAACACCAGGTGTATCTCCCGTCCGAACATAAACGCGTATTTCACCTCCGGGCTCTTCCGCAACCTGCCCAGCAGGGAATAAAGGTTTTCGCCCCTGATCACATACAATTTTGCCGGGAACGTGCGGACGATCTCTGAGGGACTGCCTGTCTGCAGCAGCTTCCCCTTATCGATCAGGGCTACCCTGTCGCACAGGCCGGCTTCATCCATATAGGGAGTGGATATCAGAATGGTGATACCCATATCCCTGAGTTCCTCCAGCATCTCCCAGAATTCTTTGCGGGAAACGGCATCCACACCGGTAGTAGGTTCGTCGAGCACCAGAAATTCCGGCCGGTGGATCAGGGCACACGACAAAGCCAGCTTCTGCTTCATTCCTCCCGAGAGTTTTCCCGCCAGCCGTTTCCGGAAAGGTATCAGGGGAGAATAAACCCGGTGGACATATGCCGCCGATTCTTTCAGGGAGGTCCCGAATACGGTAGCATAAAACGAAAGGTTTTCCTCCACAGTCAGATCATGATACAGAGAAAACCGCCCGGGCATGTATCCGATGATCCGTCTTACCTGTTTATAATCCTTTGCCACATCGTGACCTTTGAGCAGGACCTTCCCCTCATCAGGAAGCAACAGGGAAGCAACGATCCGGAACAAGGTGGTTTTCCCTGCCCCGTCAGGACCGATCAGTCCGAACAGTTCCCCCCGATGTACCGTGAAAGAAATTTCCAGCAGGGCATTCACCGGCCCGAACGAACGGCTGACATGGATTACTTCCAGGAATTCCATCTTTTTATTCCGTTAATAATACCAGCTCTCCCGGCATACCCACCTTCAGCATGCCATTGTTCTTCACAGCCACCTTCACGGCATATACCAGGGTCACCCTCTCTTCTTTCGTCTGGATGATCTTAGGGGTAAATTCGGCGCTGGATGAGATCCAGGTGATGATTCCGGGCAGGGTATGATCGGAGTTTTCATCGCGGTCAAACCGCACGGCAACTTCCTGCCCGATACGAACATCGTCGAGTTGGGTAGCCCCCAGAAAAGCCCGCAGGTACAGGGTATCCAAACATGCCAGTTTGAACAGGGCTTTCCCCGGAGCCACCATTTCATTCACCTCGGTATATTTTTGCAGCACCGTTCCCGTGGCCGGACTGGTCAGTACCGACCTGGCAATCTGGTCGTCCAGCTGAAGTATCTGCATGCTGAGCACCTCCCGCTCGGCCAGAATGGTAGATTTCTGTGCCTTCACCGCTTCTTTCTTTAGCCTCAACACTTCCATATTCCCCAGCAGGTCATCATACTGTTTGGGAGTAGCCGCCCCGTCGGCCAGAAGGTTTTCGGTTCTTTCCCTGTCTTTTTCCAGCATTTCCAGCTGTTTATCCAGCACCTTCACCTCAGCATTCACATTTTCCAGACGGGTAAGTACTACCTTTACCTGGGACAGGAGCTGCCGCTTTTTCAGGTACAGGGGAAGCGTATCCACCAGACCGATCACACGTCCCTTTTTCAGCTCCTGCCCTTCTTCCAGGTTCCACTCCACCAGCACACCCGATGTCTGTGCCGGGACCTGTATCTCAAGAGCCTCGAAATTCCCGTAGGCCACAGGTAACGGTTCTTTTTCGCGGCATCCCCATGGCAGGAGGATCAGCGCCAGGTACAACAGTTTTTTCATGGTATGGATGTATTTATTGTTCATGATTATTCCGTTTTCATTCCAAGTGTCAGGAGCATGCCGGCCATGGTTCTGGCCAGCATCACCCGGTGGGTTTTCTCTCTGATCCGGGCCGTTTTTTCCGCATGCCACACCAGCAGGTATTCGGCAGAGGTGATCACTCCCTGTTCCAGGCGGCCGGCTGCCGAACGGGTCAGTTCCCGACGCAGAGCCAGTATCTCCCGGTCCGATTCCAGCAAACGGCTGTATTTTTCCGCCTCATTTCTCTGCCTGATCAGGTCTCTTTGAACCTGTTCGGTAAAGGTTTCCTGCTGCAATGTCAGCCTGTCGGCCTCTACGCGTACCAGCTGCCTTTCCGTACGGGTTCGATAGCCGTCAAAAATATTCCAGCTCAGACGGGTACCTATCATGAAGTAAGGATTGAATTCATCCGACAGTAAATTCAGCCCGGGCTTCCCGTATCCCGCCTGCCCAAATGCCACCAACCTCGGTCTGAGGCGGGTTTTCAACAGCGACGATGTTTTTTCGAGTACTTCCAAACGGGCATCGATCAGGTCCAGCTCTGGGCGACGAAGGGGAGACCGCGGATCGACTTCCGCATGGGGTAGCTGCAGCGAACCGATGCTTTCTTCCTCTACTCCGAGCAGTTCGGCCATCACCCCACATGCCGACCGCAGGTTGTAGCGTACCTCCTCCAGTTCCTGCCTCAGGGAAAACTGCTCAGTTTGCAATTCCATGAAGTCGGTGGTGGTGAGCACTCCGTTTTCCACAGCCGACCGGGCCTGCCTGATCCTTTCCTGCAGCAGGGTATCGGACAGCATCAACACCTTTTCCTGCTCCTGGAGTAGCAGGATCATAAAATACACGTCACTGACCATTTGCCTTACTTGATGCAGGCTCACGCGGGTCTGACCCATTTCTGCTCCAGCCCGGGCCTGTTCCAGCTCTTTTTGCAGGCGTACCGACCCTGCATCGTAGATCGTCTGGTGAATATCCAGGTATACCCTGTACTGATCGCGGGTGGGGGCAGGAAACTCCACCCCCGGAAGCCCCAGGTCGAGGTCGATAGATACCACATCCGACTGGAAAGTAGCCTGGGCTCCAAGTTCCACAGCGGGCAGGAATGCGGATGACAGTTTCCTTACCTTCAGGGCAGTGGACGACCGGATCAGGGCGGCATCGCCGGAGAGGGGGTGCACATGTACGGCTCTTTTCCAGCAGGAATCCAGATCCCATTCCGTGGGTTCCTGGGCATCTGTTCCGGAAAAGGCTGGAAAAAGCATCGAAATGATAAGAAAAAACTTTGTTCTCATGTTTTTCTGATGGCATGAATAACGAAATCACTGACTGCTTCCTTCCGTTCTTCCAGGAAACGTTCATAGTCCTGTCCGGGAAACAGGAAGGCCGATATGACAGGTGCTCCGAAAAAAGGGAATATACACAGAGAAATAATATTCAGGATAAGCTGGGCAGGATCAATGGCACGGATATTACCCTTTTCCGCTTCCTTCTTCGCCTCGCGGTAAAACACCCCGGGATCCAGACCGGTAGCACGAAACATTTCCACCACCCTGACCGTTCCCTCTTCCGGCCCCTGCATATGATGCAGGATAAACCCGGGCAGGTAGGGATGTTGCCTGATCAGGTCGATGTACGAATGCACGAACCGCCGTATCTTCTCCTCGAAAGAATACCCCTCTTCTCCCATCATTTCAAACACCGCCGGAAAAAACGACTGAAACACCTCCCGGAATACCGCCCGGAAGAGGTTGTCCTTGCTGCGGAAATAATAATGCAGCAAGGCCTTGTTCAGACCTGCCTCGTCGGCAATCTCCTGCATCCGTGCCCCGTCCAGTCCCTTTCTACCGAACACCCGTTTTGCTGCTTCCAGTATCTTACGTTCCGTGACGGTATGGATAACAGAATCATCTGAAGGAATCATGATTAATCATTTAATTTAACCATATTTTTAAATTATATGGTTTAATTATATAGTCAAATATACCAATAATTTTTATTCCGTCAAGAATAATTTCTTTTATCTGTTCTTTTCCGGTGAAATTAAAACCACCGCCGGTATTTACAGAACACATGATTTTTCTATATTTGGGGCTTACTCAGCTATTATACATATTATGATGTCTACACATATAAACAGAATCTTTTTACTGGCAGGGTTGGTAATGTCAGGGCTGGTTTCCTGTCAGCGCGTTCACAGGGAACCTGCCATCACCGTTCAGGAACTGAAGCGCCATGTGCATTATCTGGCTTCCGACGAGCTGAAAGGCCGGTATCCAGGCACCCCGGGCGGCAGAAAAGCGGCCGATTACATCCGGCAGGAATTTGCGGAGGCAGGCCTTATCCTGCCCGGGGATGAGGGATTCCAGACATTCGAAATCCTGCTGGATAAAAAACCGGCCGGTGACCTGCATTTCCGGTATAACGGATTTTCTGCCATGCAGGGAACCGATTTTACTCCGGCCCTGTTCTCATCGACCGGCCGTTTGCATGCCCCGGTGGTTTTTGCCGGATACGGTTTCGACATTGGCAACGGGACAAATCCATGGAATGATTACAGGAATACGGATATCAGCGGAAAATGGGTCATGCTTCTCAGGGGAAGCCCCGAACCGGACAACCCGGCAGGCAGGTATGCTGCCTATAATAATGACCGCGACAAGGTGATCGTGGCACGGGACAGGGGAGCCGGCGGCGTGCTGCTGATTACCGGACACCAGGAAGATTTTCCTGCCGGTGATCCCCACCAGGCCGGGGCGGGCATACCCGTTCTGTACATTACACCCGGTGTGGCCAATCGCATGATCCGTGCCGGATCCGACACCCTTTCGTTACTGAAAACGAAGCTCGACAGCCTGAAAAAGCCCCTTTCCTTCAAACTGGCCGGAAAGCTGGACGCCAGCTCAGGAGTAGAAGAAGTAAAGGCTCTTACGCAGAATGTAATCGGTTATCTGGAAGGAAGCGATCCGGTATTAAAAAACGAGATCGTGGTGATCGGAGCCCACTATGATCACCTCGGCCTGGGCGGTGAGAACACCAGTTCACGCCGGCCCGACACCACCGCCGTACATTACGGAGCCGATGACAATGCATCGGGAGTAGCCGGCATCCTGGAGCTGGCAGGACGGCTGGAAGCCATGCGTGATTCGCTCAGCCGCAGTTACCTGTTTATTGCTTTCGGTGCGGAGGAACACGGACTACTGGGATCCCGCCATTTTTTGGAAGAGGAACCGGTGATCAACGGAAAATACACAGCCATGATCAACCTCGATATGATCGGCAGGCTGAATAAGAAACAAAACCTGCAGATCGGGGGAACCGGCTCATCGGTGGAAGCCGATTCCCTGATCAATCTTCTGAAAGAAGACCGGCCTTTCGACCTGGCCCTGTCGGCACCCGGATTCGGTCCTTCCGATCACGCTTCTTTCTACAGCAGGGACATACCCGTATTTTTCTTTTCCACCGGTCCGCATCTCGATTACCATACTCCCTTTGATACTCCCGACAAGCTCCGTTTTGAGGGAATGAAAGAGATAAGTGAATTCATTTTCGATTTGCTAATCCGTCTCGACAAATTGCCCCATGCACTCACCTACCGGGAAGCGGGACCCAAACAGGGCAGTACCGGCAGGCATGCCAGGGAAGTTTCCCTGGGGATCATGCCCGATTTTGCCGGAGTGGTAAAAAACGGGCTGCGGGCCGATTACGTGATCGAAGGCCGGCCGGCCGACCTGGCAGGAATGCAGGACGGGGATATCATTACAGCCGTAAACGGGAAACCCGTTATGAATATTGACGATTATATGTTCCGTCTGTCACAGCTGAAGCCCGGACAAACGGTACCTGTGGAAATAAAAAGGGGCGATGAGGTACATGTTTTACTGATACAATTGTAAAAAGATGAAAAAGGTCGTGTTATGGTTGCTGGCGTCGGTGCTGACCCTTTCGGCTGTTGTATACCAGCGGGTCACAGGACCCACCCATGAAAAAAAGATCAGAACGGAGATCGGGGGGGAAACCCTGAGGCTGGAACTGATCCGTTCCCATGAAACCACTTCCGATGCCCTGGTGGAACTTGAAATACCCGATACCGCCATCAGGGGGACCCTGGTTTTCCGCAGGTACCCCACCAACGATCCATGGCGAAGGCACCATATGGTGAGGATGAAGACCGAACCCGAGATACTGGCGGGTGTATTGCCCGTACAACCCGCTGCAGGAAAACTGGAATATTACGTGGTACTGGAAAAGGACGGGGCAACACATACCCTGCCGCAAGAAGGCCCCGTGACCATCCGCTTTAAAGACCCGGTACCCGATGCGGTGCTGGGTCCCCACGTATTCATGATGTTCCTGGCCATGCTGTTTTCAACCGCCGCCCTGCTGTTCGCCCTGTTCCGTTTGCCGGCATACCGGACATACACCTTCGTTACCTTCTGGTTCTTACTGGCAGGAGGAATGATCCTCGGTCCCATAGTACAGAAATTTGCCTTTGGGTCTTTCTGGACAGGATTCCCCCTGGGGCAGGACCTGACCGATACCAAAACACTGGTTGCTTTTGCCGGATATCTGATAGCCTTCCTGGGCAACCGGAAAAAAGAACGGCGGGCACTTACTATCGTGGCCGCTATCCTGCTGCTGCTGGTATATTCCATTCCCCACAGCCTTTTCGGCTCGGAACTGGATTACGAAAAGGGAGAAATCATTCAGGGGATCATCCACATGAATCTGCTGTAAGGAATCACACATTCTGAAAATCATTAACTTTATGGCGCATGAAAATTTTCCGGTTTTCATGCAGCGTCCTGATAATAATTGCGTATTTAAAACAGAATGCATGGATACGGAACAGGAATCTTACCGGAATATCCATCAGGATCTGATCAACGAATGCATGCGGGGAGACCAGCAGGCACAGTTCAGGATCTACAAATTATACTATAAGTCGATGTACAACACGAGCCTCAGAATATTGAACGACACCCTGGAAGCGGAAGATGTGATACAGGAAGCTTTTCTCTCGGCCTTTGAAAAGATCGGGACCTACCGGCAGGAGGTAAGCTTCGGAGCCTGGCTGAAGAGGATCGTGATCAACCGGTCACTGGATCACCTGAAAAAGAGAAAAATGGTCTTTGAACCTGTGGAAGAAAAATTTGATATGGCCGATGAGTCGGGCCAGGAAAACGGTTCGCTCACAGAGGAAGAACTTCTGGAAAAGCTTGAAATCATAAGGAATGCCATCGATTCCCTGCCCGACGGCTACCGCATCATTCTGTCGCTTTACCTACTGGAAGGATACGACCACGACGAAATTGCCGGGATCATGAACATTTCTCCGTCCACTTCCCGGTCACAATATGCCCGAGCAAGAAAAAAACTGCTGGAAATAATAAGACAAAGCTGACATGGACCCACTGGAAAAAATCATCAGGGAAAACCGGTCGTTTTTTGACCACCGGGAACCGGCCGAAGGGCACCTGGAAAGGTTCAGTCAAAAACTGGGCATGGCAGGATCATCCGGAAGAAGAGCCCTCATCCTCAAATGGACGAAAGTGGCTGCCATTTTGATGCTGGTTCTGCTCTCATCACTCTGGATCTTCGAACACATGGTCCGTCCGCCGGAAAAGGACCTGATCAGCCTGGGAAAGCTTTCACCCGAATACCGGGAAGTGGAAATATACTACACATCCCAGATACAGAACAAATACCAGGAACTGGAAGAATGGGCCCCCGACAGCCTTTCAATGGAAATTTTCCGCCGGGAAATGGCTTCCATGGACAGTATATACACCGGCCTGCAGAAGGAACTTTCTGCCCATCCCGGCGATGAAAGGGTGGTCAACGCCATCATTTCGTATTACGAAACCCGCATCAAAGTAATGAACTATGTGCTCCAGCAACTGAAGCAGGCACAGGAAATAAAAAATAATGAACAGTTAAAACCAACCCATCATGGACAACCGCAGATATAAATCAGGCTTTCTGGCCTTCCTAATCTCCGGACTTATATTCTTTTCCGGAGATATGCTGGCCCAGAGCGTATCGAAGAAAATTGAAAAGGAATACCCGGTAACGGCCGAAACCGTTCTGAACATCAGGAACAAATTCGGAAAGGTGGATGTAAGAAGCTGGGATCAGAATATGATCCGCGTTGAAGTGACGATCAGTGCCAAACATACACAACAGGAAAAAGCCGAAAGGATCATTGAAATGATCAGTATCAGGGAACAGATTGAAGGTAATCAGATCAGTCTGGAAACGGTCTTCGACCGGAACTTCGGTCAGATCACTACCGACTCGTGGGGGTCTGAAAACAAGAATTTCAGCATCGATTATCTGCTGCAAATTCCATCCAACCTGACACTGAACCTTACCAACCGTTTCGGCGATGTGTTCATCACCGAACTAACCGGGCTGGTGAATATCGATATCAAATTCGGGCGCCTCGAGGCACACAAAATCCTGCGGGGCGATGAAAAACCACGCAGCCTGGTCACACTGACCCACGGTCAGGGCTTCATCGACGAAGCAAACTGGCTGGCTCTGAATATTAAGTATTACGAGCTGGATATTACCCTGGCACAGGCCCTGCTGATTGAAAGCAAGCATTCGGAAATCAATGTGGAAAACGTATCAAGTATTGTATCGGAAAGCGGCTACGATAAGGTGAGAATAGGTAAACTGAACAACTTTGTGGGCACGGGTTCCTATACCATCCTCGAAATTGACGAACTGACTCGCAAACTGGAACTGAACACCAGGTACGGAAGATGTGTCGTGGACTACATACCTCCCGGATTTGAATCCATATCCGTGAAAAGTTCCTATACTCAATCCACCCTGGGGATTGACCCGGAAGCCACATACACAATCGAAGGAAAAGCCAGTTTTTCCGACATCAAAACACCGTCCAACGGAAAAATCAGCAGAATAAAAGAGAATACCAGCCTTACCATTTCCGGAACAGTGGGCACAGGCGATCCCGGGGAATCCAGAGTACAGATCGAAACGCGTTTTGGAGATGTAAGCCTGGTTCGGTAAGGCTTCATACAAAAACGGAAAAAACAGAGACAAGGACCATGTCTCTGTTTTTTTTATATTTGTATTACCTGTTTTACGTACAAAAGGAATTATTAAAATTAAAATAAACCGGACATGAACCAAGGACCGATGCCCGGGAAAAATGTCGATCCTATTGATCTGTTCAAATCGTTATTTGATGGGGCAGGCAAAGGAATGGCCCTGTTCGACCGGCAGGGAAACATCATCAGGGTAAACCCTGTATTTGTCGGCACATCGGGTTATGAAGCAGCCGAGCTGCAGCACATGAACTACCTGGACCTGATACCTCCGGAGATTCGCGAACAGGCAAAGGATTTATTCAGAAAAATGGCTGACGGCAGCATTTCCCGTCACCAAACCAGGCAGAAAACGATCCGTAAAGACGGAAAGGTCATGGAAATGGAACTGACCTTTTCTGTAGCTACGGACAGAAAAGGAAAACCTGACTACATACTGGGG
>DQWH01000013.1 GCA_011042635.1 Bacteroidota bacterium
TCTGCTTCTTTTTCGGGCTCTTTCGGCTTTTCTTTCTTCTCTTTTGGTTCCCCCGCGGCTTCTTTCTCTTTCTTCTTCCCTGCTACTTTTTCTTTCTTCTCTTTCTTCCGGTCTACCTTCTCCAGATCAATTTTTCCTACTACCCTGGGGACTTTTTTCTCTGTTCCGGGTTCTTCTTCCTTTTCGGCCGGTTTTTCCGGAGCAGCTTCTTCTGCTTTCTCAGCCTTTTCCCCGGCGACTTCTTTCTCTCCGGCAGGAACTTCTTGGACAGTTGCTGAAGCGGGGGATTTTTTATCTGGCACCTCTTCCTTCTTGCCCTTAACCGAAGTACTGCTCATATCTTTGATCAGGACTTCCTCTTCCTCGTCTTCTTCTTCGGTAGACCTGCCTTTCTCCACATCCTCCAGGGAAATTGACTCCCTGGTTTCCCTGAGGTTCCTCATGCTGAGCTTTTCCGATTCCTTTTTAACCGTTAAATCCGAACTGTACTCGGCCATCAGGATATCATGGATCTCAGAGGGAACCTTGGTATTGGGATTCGGATCAATATCAATCCCCTTCTTCCTCAGGAAATCAACAATGGTGGATATTCCCACATTGAATTCCCGGGCAAGCTTACTTAATCGGATTCCTTTGTTTTCACTCATATATTCTCCCGAAGATATTTGTCTCACTCCACTGTTCCCCGCAAAAAAGTGGCGCTAAGTTAAAATTTTATTGTTAATTTATTCAAATTCAGCTTTTAAAATTTGAAGCACCTCCCGGATGGTCTCTTCTTCCAGATCGGTTCTTTTCACCAGGTCTTCCACCGTCAGCTCCAGCACGCTTTTGGCCGTATCGCAGCCAATAGCCTTCAGTTCGTCGATGATCCATCCGTCAATTTCATCACCAAATTCCTCCAGATTCACATCTTCCTCGTCTTCTTCGGCATTTTCACGGTATACATCTATTTCATAGCCGGCAAGCTGACTGGCCAGCCGGATGTTCAAACCTCCCTTACCAATAGCAAGCGACACCTCGCTGGCTTTCAGATATACCTCGGCCCGTTTTTCCCCTTCATTCAGCTTGATGGAGCTGATCTTTGCCGGGCTCAGCGCACGCTGTATGAACAGCTGGGTGTTGTTGGTAAAGTTGATCACATCGATATTTTCGTTTTTCAGTTCCCTCACAATTCCGTGTATCCTCGATCCTTTCATCCCCACACAGGCTCCTACGGGATCGATCCTTTCATCATACGACTCAACAGCCACTTTGGCCCGCTCGCCGGGAATACGCACAATTTTCTTGATAGTGATCAGGCCGTCGAAAATTTCCGGCACTTCCAGTTCGAATAAACGCTCGAGGAATACCGGCGATGTTCTGGAAAGGATGATCAGGGGAGTGTTGTTTTTCATTTCCACTTTGATCACCACCGCCCGAACGGTATCGCCTTTGCGAAAATAATCCGAAGGGATCTGCTCCGACTTGGGAATGATCAGTTCGTTGCCTTCGTCGTCCAGCACCAGCACTTCCCGCTTCCACACCTGATATACCTCCCCCGTTACAATTTCTCCGATCCTGTCCTTGTATTTGTTGTACACATTGTTCTTTTCCAGGTCCATGATCCGCGCACTGAGGTTCTGCCGCAGTGCCAGAATGGCTCTTCTTCCGAAATCGTGCAGCTTCACTTCATCGGTGACCTCTTCTCCCACTTCGTAATCTTCGTCTATTTTTTTTGCTTCCGAAAGAGATATCTGCAGGTTCGGATCTTCCACCTCGTCATCCTCTACTACTTCCCGGTTCCTCCAGATTTCAAAGTCCCCCTTGTCAATGTTGATAATCACATCAAAATTTTCATCCGTGCCGTACTTTTTCATCAGGAGGTTTCTGAAAACATCCTCCAGCACGCTCATCATAGTGGCCCGGTCTATGTTTTTGAGTTCCTTAAACTCTGAAAACGTGTCAATCAGATTCAGATTATCCATTGTTTTCCGTATAAATTGTTTTATTTGAATTCCACAGCAATCTTTGTCGACTTCACCTCGTCGAAAGCAAACCACCGTTCGATGGCTTCTTCCTGTTTTTTCTTCTTCCCGCCGGTTCCCGTTACTTCCCGGGTCAGTATAGAAAACCCGCTGTCGCTCACATACAGCAGCTTCCCCTTGAATTTTTCTCCGTCTTTCATCACCACTTCCACATTCCGCGAAATATTCTTTTCATACTGTTCCTTCACCCTGAACGACATGGTCAGTCCGGGCGAAGAAACCGTCAGTTCCATATCTTCCAGCTCGTTCTCCAGGGTATGGAGGAGGCTCTGTGACAGTTCCGCACATTCGTCAATGGTGATCCCGTTTTCACGGTCCACATAAACAGTCACCTTTTTCCCGGGAATAATCTGCACATCCACCAGGAAAAAATCATCATCCCAGAAACTTTTTTCAATTGCTTCCTGAACTCTCTCTTTGGTTACCATGATATATTTTCAATTAAAAATAGGGGACACTGTCCCCTATGAAAACTTCCGCACTATCAGCCGCAAAAGTACGAATAATCCTTGAAATCACAAAATTATTTTCCACCTTTGCGAAGGGGATGTCGTGCAGGTTACATGCCGCTGCCGCCCTGCGGCGATAAGCAACACAGCCGGCTTCATAAATATATGTCAGACAGGGCGTTAGAACGAACTGCTATTTTTACCGTGGAGTCTTCCGCAGCAAAAGGAAAGATTGTCAACGACCCCGTATACGGGTTTATCCGCATTCCGGCAGGGCTGATCTTCGAGCTCACCGAGCATCCATATGTTCAGCGGCTCAGGAGAATCAGGCAACTGGGGCTGACCGGTTTTGTATATCCGGGGGCCAACCATACCCGCTTTCAGCATGCCCTGGGGGCCCTGCACCTGATGTCGCAAGCCATTCAGAGCATCCGTTCGAAAGGGACCCCCGTCAGCCCGGCGGAAGAGGAAGCCGTATCAGCAGCTATCCTGTTGCACGATATCGGCCACGGCCCCTTCTCCCATGCACTGGAAAACAGCCTGATGGAAGGCATCAGTCACGAAGACCTCTCCATCCTGCTGATGGAAAAACTGAACCGGGATCTCGATAACAGGCTGAAAACGGCCCTGCGTATTTTCCGGAACCGGTACCCGAAAAAATTCCTGTTCCAGCTGGTTTCCGGACAGCTCGACATGGACCGTATGGATTATCTCCGGCGTGACAGCTTTTTCACGGGAGTGACCGAAGGGACCATCGGATCCGACCGTATTATCAAAATGCTGAATGTGGTGAACGATCAGTTGGTAGTGGAGATCAAGGGCATCTATTCAATAGAAAAATTCCTGATCGCACGGCGGCTGATGTACTGGCAGGTTTACTTCCACAAAACGGTGATCGTGGCCGAGCAACTGCTTCTGAAGCTGCTGCAGCGGGTACGGGAACTCAGCAACAGGGGGATCACGGTCTTTGCCACCCCCGCCCTGGATTTTTTTATCCGGGAGAAGATCCAAAAAGAAGACGTCTGCCCCTGGGCCGGCTCGGAATACCAGCTTGAGATCATCAAACATTTTACCGAGCTCGACGACAACGACCTGCTGGCATCGGCCAAAGTATGGCAGCACCATCCCGATCCGGTCCTGTCGGAACTAAGCCGCCGCCTGATTACCCGGAAACTGTTTGCTATTGAAATGCAACCGGGCCCTTTCGAAGGGGAAAAAATTGAAACCCTTCTGAAAAAGGCCGGCCGGCAATGGGATCTGAACCGGAACGACAGCCGGTATCTGGTGTTTACGGGAAGCATTTCCAACCATGCCTATTCCGCCCATGACGAACAGATCAAAATACTCCTCAAGAACGGGAAGACAGCCGATGTAACGGCCGTATCGGAAATGCTCGGAACGGATGTCCTGTCGAAAAGGGTCAGGAAATATTACCTTTGTTACCCGAAAGAAATCAGAACCTGATCATCCATTAACTATACAAAATCATAAACCCATGGAATTTACAGCGAAAGCCCTGGCACAGTTTCTGAAAGGAGAAGTAGAAGGAGATCCGGATGTGGTGGTGTCGAATGTCTCGAAAATTGAAGAAGGCACCCCCGGAACCCTCACTTTTCTGGCCAATCCCAAATATACCCGCTACATCTACACTACCGGGGCATCGGTGGTGCTGGTCAACCGCCATTTCCGGTCCGAGAAAAAAGTGCCGGCCACCCTCATCCGCGTGGACAATCCCTATCAGGCCATGGCCAGCCTGCTCGAGATGGCCGAAGAACAGATGAAACAGCCCCGCTCCGGTATCCATGAACTGGCTTACATACATCCCAGTGCCGTTACAGACGAAGGGGTATATGCCGGACCTTTCAGTGTGGTGTCGGAAAACACACGCATTGGGAAAAACGTACAGATATTCCCCCACGTGTATATCGGTGAGAACTGTACCGTTAGTGATAACACCGTTTTGTACCCCGGGGTAAAGATCTACCACGGATGCCACATTGGTTCGAATTGCATCATCCATGCAGGAACCATTATCGGCAGCGACGGGTTCGGCTTTGCTCCGAAATCGGACAGCAATTACCAGAAAGTACCACAGATTGGCAATGTGGTTATTGAAGACGATGTAGAGATCGGGGCCAACACGGCCATTGACCGGGCCACCATGGGATCAACCCGCATCCGCCAGGGGGTAAAGATCGACAACCTGGTGCAGATTGCCCACAACGTGGAGATAGGCGATAATACCGTTATGGCCGGTCAGTGCGGCATTGCAGGATCCACCCGCATCGGGAAAAATTGCATGCTGGGAGGCCAGGCCGGTATTGTAGGACATCTGCAGATAGCCGATCACGTAAAGATCGCCGCCCAGTCGGGGGTCACCTCCAGTATCAAAACCGAAGGCGAAGCGGTACAGGGGGCCCCTTCCTTCAATTTTACAAAATACCAGAAATCCTATGTATTCTTCAGAAAGCTTCCGGAGCTGCATGCCCGCCTGGAAGCCCTGGAAAAGGAAATCCGCGAACTGAAAAATAACCAGTAAAACCGGCTCTTCTCAGGTTTTCGACCAGTCATCCGGAACCGAAAATGATTTACCCCGCTTTACCTGTTTTTCTTGCATTTCAAAAAAGTTGATTTTGGAATAACCTATTTTTTGTAACTTGCGCCCAAATTTTTTTGAATCATTCTGAATCGACATATCATGCCCGAAAAACAAAAAACCCTTGCAAAATCTTTCTCTCTTAAGGGGAAGGGATTACACACCGGTTTAGACGTAGAGGTCACTTTTCATCCCGCTCCCCCTGATCACGGCATCATATTCAAACGCACCGACCTGAAAAACAGCCCTCTGGTGCATGCCCTGGCCGAGTATGTCACAGACACCTCCCGGGGTACCACCATTGAGGAAAACGATGTAAAGGTCGCCACCATTGAGCATGTCATGGCCGCAATGTATGGAATGGGGATCGACAATGTGCTGATCGAAATCAACGGACCCGAGGCTCCTATCCTTGACGGAAGCTCACACGTGTACGTTCAGTCCATAGAAAAGGCCGGTATCACCGACCAGGATGCCCCGAAAAACTACTACGTGGTTAAAGAAAAGATCGTTTATTCCAATGAAGAACAGGGTGTCGATCTGATCGTATACCCCGATGACCACCTGAGCATCAACGTGCTGATAGATTACAACTCCAAAATCCTGGGCAACCAGTATGCTGTGCTGAACCAGCTGTCGGAATTCCCCAGGGAAGTGTCGATGTGCCGCACCTTTGTTTTTTTCCACGAGCTGGAAATGCTGGCCAAGCACAACCTCATTAAGGGAGGCGACCTGGACAATGCCATCATTATCCTCGAACGGAGCGTGACCCAGGAAGAACTCGACCGCGTGGCCGACCTTTTCAACAAACCGCATATCAAAGTGAAGCCCGAAGGGGTACTGAACAATATCGACCTGCATTTCAGCAATGAGCCGGCCAGGCACAAATTGTTAGATATCATCGGCGACCTTGCCCTGGTGGGCCAGCCCATCAAGGGAAAAATCGTGGCCACCCGGCCCGGACACTACGCCAATACCCAGCTTGCCAGAAGGATCCGGCAGGAGATGAAAAAAGAAAAATCCAAGCTTCAGATCCCGAAGTACGACCCCAATACCCCGCCTGTATTCGATATCAACCAGATCAGGCAGATCCTGCCGCACCGCCCGCCCTTCCTGCTTGTCGACAAAATTATCCAGCTGGATGAGAGCTCCGTGGTGGGGCTGAAAAATGTGACCATGAACGAAGGATACTTCGTGGGGCATTTCCCGGCCGAACCCATCATGCCGGGAGTGTTGCAGGTGGAAGCTATGGCACAGGTAGGGGGCATGCTCGTGCTGAATTCCGTTCCCGACCCCTGGAACTATTCCACCTATTTCCTCAAAATCGATAAGGTGAAGTTCAAGGATAAGGTAATCCCGGGAGACACCATTCTTTTCAAGCTCGAGCTGACCGAACCCATCCGCAGGGGCATTGTGCAAATGTACGGCCAGGCCTTTGTGGGCGACAGGCTGGTAATGGAAGGAGAATTAACAGCACAAATATTAAAAGATAAGAACAATGAGCCACCCGTTGAGTAATGTTCACCCCGATGCTCAGATAGGTAAAAACGTAACCATCAGTCCCTTTGTCACCATTTATCCCGATGTGAAGATCGGCGACAATACCTGGATTGGGCCCAACGTCACCATCATGGACGGGGCCAGGATAGGAGAGAACTGCAAAATCTTCCCCGGAGCGGTGATTTCGGCCATTCCGCAGGACCTGAAGTATCAGGGAGAAGAAACCACAGTGGAGATCGGCAACCATACCACCGTTCGTGAATGTGTCACCATCAACCGGGGGACAAAAGCTGTGGGAACCACCCGCGTGGGGGATCATTGCCTGCTGATGGCCTATGTACACATTGCCCACGATTGCATTGTTGGAAACAACTGTATCCTGGTCAATAATGTGGGACTGGCCGGGGAGATCCAACTGGGAGATTTTGTGACACTGGGCGGGGCCACCATTGTGCATCAGTTTGTGAGAATCGGCGAACATGCCTTTGTGGGCGGAGGATCGAAAGTGAGGATCGATGTGCCCCCCTATATCAAAGCCGACAGAGAGCCTCTTTCCTATATGGGGGTCAATTCGGTGGGATTGAAACGCCGGGGGTTCTCCCAGGAATGCATAAATGATATCCAGGAAATATACCGCACCATCTACCTTCGGGGAATGAACAACACCCAGGCTCTGGAGATGATCGAGAAAGAGTTTGCTCCCGGCCCCGAAAGGGATGCCATTATAACCTTCATCCGCGAGTCGAAAAGAGGTATCATCCGCGGCTACCACCGGGCCGTTAATACAACTACCTGATCTGGTTCCAGCCCTGAGCCACCAGTGGCACCCGGTTTCCTCCCGAGGTGATCAGCCATTTTTCATCCTTCCCGGAAATGATCTCCCCCAGCACCGTAATGCCTGGAACTCCAATGATCTTTTCTCCCAGGCCCCCCGGCAGGGTGAACAGCAGCTCATAGTCTTCACCCCCGTTCAGGGCCGCCGTTTCAGGCTCCATGGAAAACTCCTCGGCTACCTTTCTGGTCTCTTCATGCACCGGGATCCTGTCAACATACAGCCTGCAGCCAACCTCTGACTGATGGCAGATGTGCAGCAGATCGCTCGACAAGCCGTCGGAAATATCGATCATGGCATGGGGCACCAGTCCTTCCTTCCTGAAAAATTCCACCACATCGCGCCGGGCTTCCGGTTTGAGTTGCCGTTGCAGTACATAGTCGTATCCCTCCAGTTTGGGCTGCACCGAGGGGTCAGCTTCATACAGTTTCTTTTCCCGTTCCAGAACCTGCAGACCCATGTACGCCGCTCCCAGATCGCCCGATACGCAAAGCAGATCTCCCGGCCTGGCCCCGTTGCGGTATGCAAGCTTTTCGGGTTCCGATTCCCCCATGGCGGTAACACTGATAATCAACCCGGTCATCGAGGCCGATATATCCCCTCCCACCATATCAACTCCGTAATGCTCACAGGCCAGTCTGACCCCCTCGTATAACTCCTCCATATCCTCCACAAAAAATTTCCCCGATATGCCCAGGGATACCGTTACCTGTCCGGGCACGGCATTCATGGCATACACATCGGAAAGATTTACCACCACCGCCTTGTATCCCAGATGCTTCAGGGGTGTGTATACCAGATTGAAATGAATGCCCTCCAACAAAAGGTCGGTGGTAACTACCGTGTGTCGGTCACCGTGCCGGGTAACAGCCGCATCATCCCCCACGCCTTTCACAGTGCATGAATGGGTTGTCCCGGCCCACCGGGTCAGGTGTTCTATCAGTCCGAACTCCCCCAGGGAGGATATGGGGGTCTTTTTACCGTTCTCTGGTCTCATACAGTACATTTTACGGGTACTGGCAACAATTATTCGAAAACAAAGATTTCAAAAAATATATCAGAATTCGTATCTTTGTCCTTATTTAGATTAATTTTAATTTAGTGTATCCACAGGCAATGTTCATGCAGGCAAAAATATGGAAAAAGAACAGGATAAACTATTGAGGGAAGTCACCAGCGGGGAATACAAATACGGTTTCTATACTGACATTGAGATGGACACCATTCCTCCGGGTCTCTCGGAAGAAGTGATCAGGAAGATCTCCCTGTTGAAAGGGGAGCCCGGGTTTATGCTGGATTTCAGGTTGAAGGCTTTCAGGCACTGGCAGAAAATGAAGATGCCCGGCTGGGCGCATCTGAAAATACCGGAAATTGACTTTAACAGCATCATATATTATGCGGCCCCCAGAAAGAAGAAAAGCCCTTCCAACCTGGATGAGGTGGATCCCGAACTGCTGGAAACATTCAACAAGCTTGGCATTCCGCTTGACGAGCAGAAACGCCTCACCGGTGTGGCGGTGGATGCGGTAATGGATAGCGTGTCGGTCAAGACCACCTTCAGGGAAACCCTGGCGGAGCTGGGCATCATATTCTGCTCCTTCAGCGATGCCGTACGCGAACATCCCGATCTGGTGAAAAAATACATGGGCAGTGTGGTTCCCTATACCGACAATTTCTTTGCCGCCCTGAACTCAGCCGTTTTCAGCGATGGCTCCTTCTGTTACATTCCGAAAGGGGTCAGGTGCCCCATGGAACTGTCTACCTACTTCCGGATCAATGCCTCCAATACAGGACAGTTCGAGCGAACCCTGATTGTGGCCGAAGAAGATTCTTATGTCAGTTACCTCGAAGGCTGCACCGCTCCCATGCGCGACGAAAACCAGCTTCATGCGGCCATTGTGGAGATCGTGGCCATGAAAGGGGCCGAAGTGAAATATTCCACGGTTCAGAACTGGTATCCCGGCGACAAACTGGGCCGGGGCGGGATCTATAATTTCGTGACCAAACGGGGGATCTGCCGGGGCGAACGGGCAAAAATCTCCTGGACACAGGTGGAAACCGGTTCGGCCATTACCTGGAAATACCCCAGCTGCATCCTGCAGGGCGACTATTCTGTGGGAGAATTCTACTCGGTGGCTGTGACCAACAATTTCCAGCAGGCCGATACCGGAACCAAAATGATCCATATCGGGAAAAATACGAAATCCACTGTGGTTTCCAAGGGAATTTCCGCCGGAAAGAGCAACAACAGCTACCGCGGACTCGTCAAGGTGCTGAAAAACGCACAGAACGCCAGGAATTTTTCCCAGTGTGATTCCCTGTTGCTGGGCGACCGGTGCGGAGCCCATACCTTCCCCCACCTGGAAGTGGACAACCAGTCGGCCATCGTCGAACACGAAGCCACCACTTCCAGAATCGGCGAAGACCAGATCTTCTACTGCAATCAGCGGGGGATCTCCACCGAGGATGCCATCGGACTAATCGTAAACGGCTACGTCCGGGAAGTGATCAACAAGCTGCCCATGGAATTCGCCGTGGAAGCTCAGAAACTACTGCAGATCAGCCTTGAAGGAAGTGTGGGTTAGAGTATGTGTTAATATAATTAAATTATTCTTGAATATTATATATTTAAGTTTTAACTATATTAATAATTATTTGAATATTTTTAAACTATAAATACATGTTAAGCATTCAAAATCTTCATGTGTCCATCGAGGGGAAACCCATTTTGAAAGGCATCAGCCTGGAGGTAAAGCCCGGGGAGATCCATGCCATCATGGGCCCCAACGGGTCCGGGAAAAGCACCCTGGCGACGGTACTGGCAGGACGAGACCTGTTTGAGGTAACCGAAGGAAAGATCACCTACATGGGAAAAGACCTGACAGAAATGGCCCCGGAAGACCGGGCCAGGGAGGGCATATTCCTCGGATTCCAGTATCCCGTGGAAATCCCCGGTGTGAGTATAGTCAACTTCATGAAAACCGCTGTGAACGAACAGCGCAAATACCGGGGAAAAGAACCTCTTTCGGCATCCGATTTCCTAAAGTTCATGCGCGAGAAAAAAGACCTGGTGGAGTTCGATTCCCAGCTTACGAACCGCTCGGTGAACGAAGGCTTTTCAGGAGGTGAGAAAAAAAAGAACGAGATCTTCCAGATGGCCATGCTCAATCCGCGGCTGTCCATCCTCGACGAGACCGATTCGGGTCTGGATATCGACGCCCTCCGGATCGTGGCCCGGGGAGTGAACAAGCTCAGGAGCAAAGATAACGCGACCATTGTGATCACCCATTACCAACGGCTGCTCGATTATATCATCCCCGATTATGTGCATGTGCTGTACGATGGGAAAATTGTCCGTTCCAGCGGAAAAGAACTGGCCATGGAACTGGAAGAAAAAGGATACGACTGGATCAGGCAGGAATATGCCGGTAACGGAAGATAATGCACTACCCTATGAATACCATGATACAGAATCAGGAGACGGAGAAACTGCTCCGGGAAACTTTCACAAAAAACCGGGATACCATCGAACGGTTCTCGGCTGACCTGATGAACAGGCGCAGGAAAGAAGCCCTGGAGCATTTCATGCAGGAAGGTATTCCGGGAAGGAAAACCGAAAGCTACAAATACACCGATATGCCCGGGCTTTTCAGCCCCCTGCTGCACATGAACCTGCAGCCAAACCATGTGCACATGGATGTGAAGGAAATATTCCAGTGCGACGTGCCCGAGCTCGACACCCATATAATCTTTCTGGTGAACGGGTTCCTGCCTCCCAACAGCACCCCCCTGGAAGAACTGGAAGGAAAAGTACTGGTGGGCAGCCTGGCCGAAGCAGCCCGCCGGCACCCCGAACTGCTGGAAAAGCATTACGACCGGTATACCTCCCTCAACCCCGAAGGCCTGGTAAGCCTGAACACCGCCTTCGCACAGGACGGACTCTTTCTGTACATTCCCGACGGAACAAAACTGGAACGTCCCATCCAGGTGGTTAACATGTCGGTATGGGAAGACAACCTCATGATCCAACAACGTAATCTGTTCATTCTGGGAAAAAACAGTGCCGCCAGCCTTATTATCTGCGACCATACCCTGGCACCCTGGCGCTTCCTGAACAACGCCGTAACGGAAATTTTCCTTGATGAACAGGCCCGTTTCGACCTGTCGCGGGTACAGAACGAAAACAACAGCTCCCAGCACATTTCCCATACCTTTGCCCGCCAGGAAACGGCAAGTACCATGACCTCCAACACCATTACCCTGCACGGTGGCCTGGTCAGGAACAATTTCTATGCCCTGCTGAACGGGGAACATGCCGAAAACAACACCTACGGCCTTTATCTGTCTGACCGCAATCAGCATATCGACAATTTCTCATTCATCGATCATGCGGCGCCCAACTGCACCAGCAACCAGTTGTTCAAAGGGGTACTCGACGATCAGGCCACCGGAGCCTTTACCGGACGCATTCGGGTAAGGCAGGATGCGCAGAAAACCATGGCATACCAGTCGAACAACAACATCCTGCTCACCGATGAGGCCAGAATAAACACCAAACCCCAGCTGGAAATATACGCCGACGACGTAAAATGCAGTCACGGAGCCACCGTGGGGCAGCTCGACCCCGCCGCTCTGTTCTATCTCCGGTCGCGCGGCATCAACTACCGCGAGGCACGCCTTATGCTGATGTACGCTTTCGCTCACGATATCATATCACACATTGCCGTACCTCCCCTTCGTGAACGCATTGGCGATCTGGTGGATAAAAGGCTCAGGGGGGAACTCAGCCGCTGCAATGCCTGTCATATCAATTGCGGAAAATTAAACTACTGATGGCTGTGCAGAAAACATCCCCTTTCGATCCGGCATCCGTTAGAAAAGATTTCCCCATCCTGCACCGGAAGGTACACGGGAAACCCCTGATCTATTTTGATAACGGGGCTACCACCCAGAAACCACGGGTGGTTATCGAAACCATGAAAAGAATATACGAAAAGGAAAACAGCAGCATCCACCGGGGAGTGCATCACCTCAGCAACCGGATGACCGAAGCCTATGAGGAAGCCCGTAACACCGTCAGGAAGTTCATCGGAGCCGCCAACTCGCATGAAATCGTATTTACCAGCGGAACCACCGGTTCCATCAATGCCGTGGCTACCTCCTTCGGGGAAAAATATGTGGGTCCGGGCGACGAGGTGCTGGTCACCGTGATGGAACACCATGCCAACCTGGTTCCCTGGCAAATGTTATGTGAAAAAAAGGGAGCTCACCTGCGGGCCATCCCCATGAATGACCGGGGCGAGCTCATGCTCGATCACCTGGACAGCCTCTTTACCGAGAGAACACGCATACTGTCCCTTACCCACGTATCCAATGCCCTGGGAACCATCAACCCGGTGAAAGACATCGTGGCCAGGGCGCACGAAAGGAACATCCCCGTAATGATCGACGGGGCCCAGGCCGTCCAGCACCTGACCGTGGATGTGACCGATCTGGACTGTGATTTCTATGTGTTTTCGGGTCATAAGATATATGGCCCCACCGGTATCGGCATCCTTTACGGAAAGGAAAAATGGCTGGAAGACCTTCCCCCTTACCAGTACGGAGGTGACATGGTTGACCAGGTCAGTATGGAAAAAACCACCTTCAACGAGCTGCCACTGAAATTCGAGGCAGGTACCACCAACTATATCGGAGCCATTGGCCTGGGAAAAGCATTGGAATACCTGCAGGGCTTCGGGCTGGAGGCCATTGCTGCCCACGAAAACCACCTGGTGGATTATGCCACAAACTACCTCGGGCAGGTCCCGGGTGTGCGCATATATGGAAAGGCCCGGGAAAGGATCGCCATCTTTTCCTTCCGGATGGAAAACATCCACCCGTACGATGTGGGCATGATCCTCGACAAGCTGGGGATTGCCGTGCGGACAGGTACCCACTGTGCCCAGCCGGTGATGCAGCATTTCGGCATTGACGGGACCCTCAGGGCCTCCCTGGCCATGTACAATACAACAGATGAAATCAAACGGTTCGTATCAGGACTCCGAACTGCTATATCAATGCTCACATAACCATGGAAACAAAACCCATACGGCAGATACAGGAAGAGATCGTGGAAGAATTTTCGGTTTTCGACAACTGGATGGACAAATACAACTACCTGATCGAACTGAGCCGCGATCTTCCCGAAATCGATGCAAAGCACAAAACCGACGAACACCTGATCAAAGGCTGCCAGTCGAAGGTATGGCTAAAGGCCGAATGGGAAGACGGAAAGATCCGTTTCACGGCCGACAGTGACGCCATCATTACCAAAGGGCTGATCGCTTTGCTGATCAGGGTCTTCTCCAACAGGACTCCGGAAGAGATTAAAGAGGCCGATCTTGAGTTCATCGACCGGATCGGGCTGCGCGAGAACCTTTCTCCCACACGGTCGAACGGACTCCTTTCAATGCTCAAACAGATGAAACTCTACGCCGTGGCCTTTGATGTTGCTAAAAACAAAAAATGATGGAACAGCAGGGCCGGAGATATGAAATGGAAAGCGAGATCGTCAACAGGCTGAAATATGTTTACGATCCCGAGATCCCCGTCAATGTGTACGACCTGGGGCTGATCTACGATGTGGAACTAACCGACGACCTGAAGGTGAAGATCCGGATGACCCTTACCGCCCCTAACTGCCCCATGGCCGACGAACTGATCAGGGAGATCCATGAAACCGTCAGTGCGGTAAAAGGGGTGCGTGAGGTGGAGATCAACCTGGTGTTCGATCCTCCGTGGGATAAGGACATGATGTCGGATGAAGCCCGCCTGGAACTCGGTCTGCTCTGACACCCGGATCTTTTCCTTTTTTCTTCCCCCATGGAAACCGACCCAAAACGTTGCAGCATCCTGATCAGGGAGGAAGCTTTCCGCCTGGGTTTCGATGACTGCGGTATTTCCGCCGCCGGTAAGCTGGACAAAGAAAAAGCCTTTCTGGACCGTTGGCTGAAAGAAGGGCGGCATGCGGAGATGTCGTATATGGAAAGAAACCGCGACAAGCGGACCGACCCGCAGAAACTGGTGCCGGGAGCCCGTTCGGTCATTTCTGTCCTGGTCAACTATTATCCTTCCCGCTTTCAGGAAGATCCTTCGGCCCCTGTGATTTCAAAATATGCATACTATCCTGATTATCACCGAATTATTAAAAACCGACTGCATCTTCTCCTGGATTACATAGAGCAGCACATGGGGCGGGTAAAATCAAGGATCTTTGTTGATTCTGCACCGGTACTGGAAAGGGCCTGGGCTGCCCGCAGCGGACTGGGATGGATCGGGAAAAATACCATGCTGATATCGCGAAAAACCGGCTCGTTCGTATTCCTGGGCGAGATCATCTGCGACCTGGAACTGGCGCCGGGAAAGGAAATGCCCGATTACTGCGGGGAATGCACCCGCTGCCTCGACGCCTGTCCCACCGGGGCTCTCCTGGCGCCACGGGTGCTTGATGCAGGCCGTTGCATTTCATACCATACCATCGAGAACCCGGGAGAAATACCCGAAAGCATGCGCGGGAAAATGCAGAACCGGATCTTCGGATGCGATATCTGCCAGGATGTTTGCCCCTGGAACCGGAAAGTACGGCCCACCTCTTTTCCTGGACTGGAGCCTGTCCCCGGCCTGCTGGAAATGACCACCGACGAGTGGAAAGCCCTGGATGAAACCACTTACCGCAGCACCTTTTCGGGCACATCCCTGGAACGTACAGGTTACCGTGGAATCATAAGGAATCTGAAGTACAGGAAGTAATACCGGTCACGACCCCATTACCGTAACCATCACCTTCCGTTGTTCCCGGGGACCGTCGAATTCACAGAGAAAGATGTTCTGCCAGGTGGAAAGTCCCATTTTCCCGTTGGTTACCGGTATGGTTTCCCCCGGACCTACCAGCCCGGCCTTTAGGTGTGCATCGCCGTTGTTGTCCTGCCGGTCGTGCTCCCATACACCCGCCGGAATCAGCTGCGATAGCAGCCTGATCACATCGTTCTGCACCGATTCGTCCCAATTTTCCTGAATCATGATGGCGGCGGTCGCTCCCTGCACATACACCGATACCAGGCCTTCCCGGATTCCGCTTTTCTGCACCACTTCCGACACCTGCGGGGTAATGTCGTACAGGCCGTTTTTACCGGAAGTGCAAATTGTGATGAGTTCCTGCATTATTGACCGGATTTTGATTACATTTAGCTTATAAAAATACATCAAACCTGAGGAAATCCCATGTCGGAACAGGAAACTGCCTGGAGATCGTTTGACGAACTGGAATACTATGCCTGGTCAGCCTCCCCCATGGGTCCGCCGCGTGCCGTCATAGCACTGGTACACGGTATGGGTGAGCATTCCCGCCGGTATCACGACTGGGCCCGCCGGCTCACGCAGTATGATTATGCCTTTGTATCCATGGATTACCGGGGACACGGGCGGTCGGAAGGGAAAAAAGGGCATACACCTTCGTATGAAGCCCTGATGCACGATGTGAAATTGCTCACCGGCCAGAGCCGGGAACTGTTTCACGACATCCCCCTGATCCTCTACGGTCACAGCCTGGGAGGCAATCTCGTTCTGAACTTCCATCTTCTTCATCCCGAAGAAGCTGACCTGCTGGTAGTAACCAGCCCCTGGCTGAAACTCACCTTTGAGCTGCCGGGAGGGATCAAAAAGGCGGGCAGGCTGATGCGGTGCCTGATGCCCTCCCTGGTGCAGAAAAGCAAACTGGAAACACAGGCCCTGTCGAGAGACATGGATATCGTGCATACATACGAAAACGACCCCCTGGTACACGACCGAATATCGCTGAACATGCTGTTCCACGTCATGGACCGGGGTCTGACCGCCATCGGTCAGGCCGGCAGGATCAGGGTGCCTGTTCTGCTTATGCACGGGGAAGAAGACCGGATCACTTCCTGTGAAGCCAGCAGGGAACTGGCCGGTAAAAATCCGGAATTTATCCACCTGAAAACCTGGCCGGGCTGTTACCATGAACTGCATAACGAGCCATGCCGGGACGAAGTGTTCCATTACCTGGCGGAATGGCTCGATAAAAACCTGCCGCGAAAATGAGTGTTCAGGAACGGTTCAGAACCCCCGTTCAAATACCGCCTGCCGGTGACAGAATAGGATACCGCACACCTGTGCTGATGCTCGGTTCCTGTTTCACACTGAACATCGGCCGCCGGATGCAGGAATACAAATTCCCGGTGTGCCTGAATCCTTTCGGCGTGTTGTACAATCCACTGTCCATCCTTTCCGGCCTGCAATTGCTCCTGAACCCGAGAACCTTTACTCCCGGCGATCTGATCCATCACCAGGGTCTGTGGCACAGTTTTTTTCATCACAGCAGCTTTTCCTCCCCTGAAAGGGAGCAATGCCTCAAAACCATCAACCGGGAAATGAAACAGGCTGCCTCTTTCCTCAAAAAAGCCCGTTTCCTTTTTATTTCCTGGGGAACCGCCAGGGTATACCGGTACAAAAAAACCGGGCAGATCGTGTCGAACTGTCATAAACTTCCTCACAGGGAATTCGATCATTTTCTGCTAACCCCTGAAGAGATAGCTGCTGCCTGGAACGGAATGCTGGCCACCCTGAACAGCCGTTTCCCCGAAATGGCCGTTGTATTCACCGTCAGTCCCATCAGGCACTGGAAAGACGGGGCACACGGGAACCAGGTCAGCAAATCGGCCCTGCACTGGGCCCTTCACCTGATAATGCAGAAAAACCCTGGTATCCACTATTTCCCTTCCTACGAGATCATGATGGACGAACTGAGGGATTACCGGTTTTACGAAGAAGACATGCTCCATTTGAGCCACACGTCCATTTCCTTCATCTGGGAACGATTCGCAGAAACGTATATTGACAAAGAGGCCATAGAAATCATGTCCCAGGTAGAAAAAATCATTACAGCCTGCCGGCACCGGCCTATTCACCCTGAAAGCAAGGAATACAGGGCCTTTGTGCAAAATACCCTGAAGCAGTTACGGACACTGCAGAAAAAATATCCCTTTATACCACTCGGACAAGAA
>DQWH01000034.1 GCA_011042635.1 Bacteroidota bacterium
CATATATGCAGAAAACCGGAAGATCGGAGGCATTTTGATCGAACATTCCGTGCTGGGAAATCAAATAACCCATACCGTAGCAGGCATCGGACTGAATATCAATCAAAGCACATTCGGCCGGGATCTTTCCGGCGCCGTCTCCCTTCGCCTCCTTACCGGCATAGAATACGAAACCGAAACCTGCCTGAATCTGCTCTGCACTTTTCTGGAAAAGCGCTACGAGAGCCTCCGCCAAGGGATGACGGCCCGGCTGGAATCGGATTATTTTTCCAGGCTGTTCGGCAACCACCGGTGGAACAGGTACCGGGATGCATCAGAAACTTTTGAAGCCAGGCCGGTACAGGTAGAAACCACAGGCATGCTGGTACTGGAAACCCGCAAGGGGGAAATCAAACATTATGGATTCAAAGAAGTGGAACACCTGGATACGGATCACTCATAATCCAGTTTCTCGAGATAATCCACCATCATGTCGAGAAATTGTACCACCGGACCCCTCACCATGGAGCTCATCATAGCATTCATTTCGGCCTGCAGGATAAGCCTCACCCGCGAATCATTCTCCCCTGCCTCTTTGATCTGCACCCACATGAAAAAATCGATGCCGTGTGGTCCGTCGCCCGTAAACTTGATCACTTGATAAGGCTCCTTTTCCACCAGCCTGATCCCGGCTTCCCCCAATCCATCCACACTGAAACGGCATAAATCTTCATTTGCTTCCCAGTTTTTTACTTTTCCTTCAGGAATCAGTTTTTCATAGTTTCTGAAGTCGCATAGGAATTCATAGATCTTTTTTCCGGAATGTTTTACCGTTCCAATCCGGCTTTCAGCTTTCAACATAACCTTTCTGTTTGATGAATTATTTCGGCCAGTTGGCCGGATCCTGCCTCCATTCACGGAGGGTAGCCAGATCGTCGTTCCGGATATATCCTGATTCCAGAGCCGCTTCCAGCAATACATTATAATGGCTGAGTGTAAACACGTCCAGGTTTTCCTGAAGAAACCTTCCCTCCGCCACAGGAAAACCGTAGGTAAAGATGGCTCCCAAGGCCTGCACCTCCACCGACAGATCGCCCAGGGCGTGCACAGCCGCCAGGCTGCTTTCTCCTGTGGATATCAGGTCTTCAATGACCACGGCCTTTTGTCCGGGTCGCACTTCACCCTCAACCCGATTCCCCAATCCATGCCCCTTGGCCGAAGAACGCACATACACGAAGGGTTTATCCAGCCTGTCGGCTACCAGCATCCCGTGAGCAATGGCTCCGGTAGCCACACCGGCAATCACTTCCGCCCCGGGGTAGCGATCACGAATAATTTCCACAAAACTCCGGCAGATATAATTCCTTACTTCCGGATGCGAAAGGGTTTTCCGGTTATCACAATAGATAGGTGATTTCCAGCCCGAAGCCCATGTAAACGGATTTGACGGATTGAGTTTAATTGCGTTTATTTGCAGCAGGTATTCCGCCACCTGTTGACTGTAATTTTCCATAGCACAAATGTATAAAGTTTTTTACAACAACCGGCCTGTTTTTCTCACAAACCATGCAGATGCCGTACACGAAGCCTCCGGTCTCAGGGTCATTCCCTTTAACGACAATAAAAGTCTGGAGAAGGAACTGGATTATTTTGAAAGGAACCGGAAAGAAAAAGGCCTGGTGTTCACCTATTCTGATGAAGAAGCGCTGTTCAAGAGGTTTTGCCAGTCATTTCAGCAGATAGAGGCAGCAGGCGGGTTGGTCAGGGATGATGCCGGACGGATACTGCTGATCAAAAGAAGGGGAGTATGGGACCTGCCAAAAGGGAAGCTGCACCGGGGCGAACCGGCGGAAACGGGAGCACTGAGGGAAGTTAGCGAGGAAACCGGACTGGATCGCCTGTTCATTGAAAATAAGATTACCAACACCTACCATACTTATCTCTCCAAAGGTATCCCGTGCCTGAAAAAAACGACATGGTACCTCATGCATACTGCCGGCAACACCTCCACCACCCCACAGACGGAGGAGGAAATTACCGAAGTACGATGGTTTGTGCCCCCCCTTCCGGAGGAGATCAGGAAATCCACTTTCGCATCTATAGCCGATGTTCTGCGGAAGGCAGAATTACTTACCGGAAGCTGACTTCACCAGGCGGGAAAATTTTTCGGAAAAATGCTCCAGGGGAGAAGGAGCCGGAGCCCATACCATTTTCCCTTCCCTGTCAATAAGAAAATAGGAAGGGAACGCCCTGACGCGGTATCTCTCCATCACCCCGTTTCCGTATTCCGTATACATCACACGTATACCGGTGGAATCCCCGGCAAACAAATCGTCCCGGGAATCACCCGCTCCGGCCATTACCAGAAGCACCTGCAGGTTCTCTCCAAACCGGGCGGCAATTTGCCTGATCAGCGGCAATTCCCGCAAAAACGTATAACTTCGGGGAGACCCGAAAACCAGGTAAACGTACTTGCCCCTCAGGCTATTCAGATAACCCTCTTCCTTGTTCCGGCCAACCGGCAACAATCGGGGTGCCGGTGATCCGGGCAGAAGCCGGGTAAGCCGTTCATGCACATGCAGGGCACAGTGTCTGACCTCCCCGCCGGAACCCGATTCAGCCAGTTCTTCCAGGAAATGTGCAGCCATGGATGCGGAAATATCCCCGTCATGACAGGCATCATACAATCCTTTTACGGCAATCATCTCCACCAGGGGGCCTGACTTCAGGCCGAGCCGTTCTTTCAGTGAAGCAATCAGCAGACCCAGGTCCTTTTCACTATATATTTCCTGTAAAACGGGCGAAAAACTGCCGTCGGCATCGAGTTTCCGGAAAACCCTCATAAAGGTCTGGCTGAAAAGATCGTGGTAGGCAGGATTATTCCAGTCGGGTGGGCCATCGGGCAGGGCATGCTGGTTCAGCACCCGGCTTTCCTGCTGGCACTGAAGTACACGAAGAGAAGTCAGCCTGTATCGCTTGTATTCGGCAAAGAAACCGGTATCCGGCGGGAATCGCCTTTCCAGCTGGTCAATGGCACGTTCCACCCCTTCCACTTCCCTCCTGCCGTAAACCTGAACGGCCAGTTCTTCATACACAGGCTGGAAATAACGGTCGAAATTTCTGATCAGGGCATTCAGTCCCGTGGAATCTTCATCCTGCGTGGCCAGGTGAACCACGGAAGGCTGAAAATAAGGATTGAGCCATTCTTCCTGACTTTTTTCACGGAAAGGCGGAAGGATAAGCCGGTAGGATCTGCCGGGCCGGGCATAGAAATATAGCCGGTACACACCCTGCTCTATATAGATCTGCCTGGTTTCCTCAAGTGAAAAACGCACCTCGAAAAAACCTGTTTCATCGGTGTCGGCAGTGGCCAGCACCTGCCTGGCATGCACCACGGGATCGGCAATGGTAAATATTTCGAAGGTAAGGTTCGCCCATTCGGGATGACGGGCCTGAATATGCACTTCCGCCGCTTCGCTGCAAAAAACAGCCAACACGAACACGGGCCATAAAAAAAAGCTCCTACTCCTCCAGTTCATCCTTCAGTTCGTCAATATTCATATTCCTCAGTTCCATTTTTTCAGGCAGGAAGGAGCCTGCATTTCCCCTGTGCCTGATAATATCCCGTACAATGGTGGAGGTAATGGGGGTGTGTTCGGGAGTAGTCAGCAGAAAAACCGACTCCACTTCCGGAGCCATGGCCCGGTTGATCTGGGCTATCGCACGTTCGTATTCAAAATCGGCGGCCGTACGCAATCCCCTCAGCAGGTACCTGGCTCCCACCTTTCTGCAGAAATCCACAGTCAGACCATCGTAATAATCCACGCTTACCCTGGGTTCATCCCTGAACACCTGTTCAATCCACTCAATCCTTCTTTTCAATGGGAAAAATCCCTTTTTATTGGAATTGTATCCAATGGCAATGATGATCCTGTCGAACATAAACAGGCCCCGTTTCACCACATCTTCATGCCCCACGGTAAAAGGATCAAACGAACCTGCAAAAACGGCAATTTTTTCCATAACCAATTATTTATGTGTCCCGGTACAGACTGTCCCGGTCCGTTCTCAGTCGTAAGTTAAGGGAAAAAGGGAAACCGGAAAAACATATCCGGTAAAAAAATTTTCCGGCAGGGCCCTAGGAATACCCTCACAGAATAAAATCACCCGTCAAAGAGTATGCCGGTTGGCGGCTTTTCACTCCCGGTATACAATATTCACTCCGCCGAATACCACCTCGCTTTGAATTCCCAGATACGGCCGGACCGGATCGAATCCTTCGCTCTCATAGGATGTAGAACCGAAAACGGCGGTACTGCCACCGGGCAGTCTGACGCCCGCAAAAACCGACTCGCCCTTAATTTTTACCGGCACCTCCCTGCTTAGAAAAATGGTGGTTGACCCGAACACCGTACTGATCTTGACATGTTTGGGCAGGCTCAGGCTGTCCAGGTCGGTAAAATCGAAGGTGGCCTTCCCGAACACCACACTGTATTCTTCCCTGTTTATCTCTTTCCCTGTAAAGAATTTTTCAGCAAAGATCACCTCATTTTCTTCCGGTTCTCCCCGGAAGAACCATGGTCCGCCCACCAGCATACGCACACCCAGCAGTATCAGCACCAGCCCTATTACAATCCGTACCACGGGAACATCCAGCCTGAAAACCACTTTGATCAGAAGGGATATCCCTATCAAAAGGAAAAGAATCCCCCAAAAAAGACCTGGTCCCATTTTCATAATGTTTTGGTTTCTTTTATGATTTTGTTCATGGCGAAAAATAAGAAGTTCCTTGCTACCGTCCAATACTTTCCTGAAAAATAAAATCCACTACTCCTTCCTGCTGAAAACGGACATCAGGCACCGGTTAAATTATCTTCATTCTCCCGAATCATTCCGTTCATTAGCTGAATACTGTACCGATGAAGCAACTGGCCATTTTCCTGCAGCAAGTCTGATACAGAGCAGTATCCCGGCCTGGAATACAGGAAATATACTTTGTTTTGAATAAGAATTTATTCCAACGGGAATGGTATTTTTATATTTTTTTCTAAATTTATAAAACAAAATAGCCTTTGAACCGTGAAACCACTGATCATCAAAGAAACGAATAAAACTCCCCGCGTGGTGATTGATCCAACCGATGGCGTGATCGAGATCAAAGGCAAATCCATTCCCGAAGACGGCAGCATTTTTTTCAACCCCATTCTGAGAGAGTTAGACCGCTTCGGCCTGAATATGTCCGGTAAAACCCGTGTAAACGTACAGCTGGAATATTTCAATACTAATTCATCAAAATACATATACCAGATCTTTAAAAAGCTGGAAGCCATGCACCGGCAGGACAGGCCGGTACAGATCAACTGGTATTATGAGCAGGACGACTGGGACCTGCAGGAAGCCGGGGAAGATTATCAGTCCATTCTGAAAATCCCTTTCAAAATGATTGAAATCCAGGGAGAAGAAGAATAGGGACCGCCTGATTTAATATCCTCCCTGTCTTCAAATATTGATTTATGATATTCAAATCTTTCGTGAGGGCAGAACACAGCGCCCGAACCTATCCAAAATTCATCTACGTAGTTTCCTACGTAGACAACTACGTAGTAGGGAAAACGGATTCTGCTATGGTGCTGCCGGGGCTATCTTAAAAGTATTCTTAACCGCCGGGTAGGCCCAGGGGAATATCACCCCTCAGCCATCTCGGCGGTATAATTATTCCGGACTTTTGAGACAGCCTCTCATGTCGGTTATTTTCAGTATAGTACACTTCTGAATAGCAACAAAAGGGAACAATGGCCTCTGAGGGTTTAATAAGAAAAACAAGATCCAGTTAAATCGGGAATCAGCCCGGAGGAATGATCACTCGTAAACGGGTAAAAAAGTGGGGGGACCCCGGACAGGACGCCGGTTACTCCGAAGAGGTCGGAGCAGCGGCTTTTTCTTCCATGAAATAATCAATCTTCAGGGGACGGGCTACTTTCTGCCTGATCAGCACCAGATCAATCACCTCATGGATTTCCGAAACATAGTGGAAAGTAAGTCCCTTGAGGTAAATATCCTTGATCTGTTCCACATCTTTCCGGTTATCCTCTGAAATAATGATCTCACGGATACCGGCCCGTTTGGCTGCCAGGATCTTTTCCTTGATCCCTCCAACCGGCAGCAATTTCCCCCTGAGGGTAATTTCCCCGGTCATGGCCACATGTCGTTTCACCTTGCGCTGGGTAAAGGCCGATACCATGGAGCAAAGCATGGTGATCCCGGCCGAAGGGCCGTCTTTGGGAATGGCTCCTTCCGGAACATGCAGGTGTATGTTCCAGTGGTCCACCACTTCATCGGGAAGTCCCAGCATGGCTGTATGCGAACGGATGTATTCCAGGGCAATCACCGCCGATTCCTTCATCACCTCTCCCAGGTTCCCTGTAATGGTCAGTTTTCCTTTGCCTTTGCTCAGGCTGGTTTCCACAAACAGTATCTGACCTCCCATCGCGGTCCAGGCCAGTCCGGTTACTACGCCGGTCATATTTTTGTTCTGTGATATATCTTTTTTGTATTCGGGCGGCCCCAGGATCTTCCGAATATCGGCCTGGGTGAGTGAACGCCGGTATTCTTCCCCGAAAGCTATTTTCCGGGCAATGTGCCGGGCTACCTTGGCCAGCTTTTTGTCCAGTTCGCGAACTCCCGATTCACGGGTATGGTGTTCAATGATATATTCCAGCACCTTTTTGGGAACACTCATCTGGTTTTTCTTCAGCCCGTGATTGGCCAGCTGTTTGGGAACGAGATGCCGCCTGGCTATCTCCACCTTTTCCTCCACGATATATCCGCTGATATCGATCATTTCCATCCTGTCGCGCAGGGCAGGATGGATGGTGCTGACAGTATTGGCCGTAGCGATGAACAACACCCGGGAGAGGTCATATTCCAGTTCAAGGAAATTGTCGTAAAAGGTACTGTTCTGTTCCGGATCAAGCACTTCCAGCAGCGCCGATGCCGGATCGCCGTGTATATCGCGGCCCACCTTGTCAATCTCATCGAGGATGAACACGGGATTGGACGATTTTGCCTTCCGGATATTCTGAATGATCCGTCCGGGCATGGCGCCGATATAGGTTTTCCGGTGTCCCCGGATTTCGGCCTCATCGTGCAATCCTCCGAGCGACATTCTGACATATTTTCTTCCCAGGGCCCGGGCCACAGAACGCCCCAGCGAGGTTTTCCCCACACCGGGAGGACCGTACAGGCACAGGATAGGCGATTTCATATCGCCTTTCAACTTCAGCACCGCCAGGTGTTCCAGTATCCTTTCCTTCACAGGCTCCAGTCCGTAATGGTCTTCGTCCAGCACTTTCCCGGCATGTTTCAGGTCGAAATTATCCGGGGTATATTCTTCCCAGGGCAGGTCGAGCAGTACCTGAAGGTAATTCAACTGCACGGAATACTCACCGGCAGCAGGATTCATACGCTGAAGCTTGTTCAGTTCCCTCTCGAACACCTGTGTCACTTCTTTCCCCCACTTCTTTTCCTGAGCCCTTTTCCTGAGCTCTTCCATTTCCTGCTCCAGGGGGTTTCCTCCCAGCTCGTCCTGAATGGTCTTCATCTGCTGGTGCAGGAGGTATTCCCTTTGCTGCTGGTCGAGGTCCAGCTTCACCTTGGTCTGGATATCCCGTTTGAGTTCCAGAATCTGCACCTCTCGTGTGAGGTACTCCAGCAGTTGTATGCCGCGCTGGCGCAGGTCGTCGGTCTCCAAAAGCTTTTGCTTTTCTTCCAGCTTCACACTGGAATTGGACGAAATGAAATTGATCAGGAAAGTGGAACTGTCGATATTCTTTACAGCAAAGGAAGCCTCGGGCGGAATATTACTGGAAAGGTTGATAATCCGCAGCGAAAGGTCTTTCAATGAGCCGATCAGGGCTTCGAATTCCTGATCCTTCCTTGCCGGCATCTGGTCGGAAAGGGTGGTCACATGCGCCGAATAATAGGGATCGGAAGAGGTATATTCCACGATCCTGATCCTTTTTCTTCCCTGGATGATCACTGAAGTGGAACCGTCGGGCATTTCGAGGATCTTGACAATTTGTGCGGCCGTTCCTACACTGTACAGGTTTTCCGGATCGGGATCATCGTCTTCCGGATCTTTCTGGGCAACGGTCCCGATCAGCCGGTCTTTCTTGTATACATCCCTGATCAGGGCAAGACTTTTGCTTCTGCCCACCGTGATGGGGATCAGAACCCCCGGAAACAACACGGTATTTCGAAGGGGCAAAATAGGAAGTATTTCGGGAATCGATTCCTTGTTCAGCACCTCTTCATTATCATCCGAGATCAGGGGAATAAAATCGGCTTCTTCGTCAAAACCGGCAGAAAGCCATATATTTTTTTTCATGAATCCTGATTTCTTGTCACTCATACATTCTTTCCTCCTTTCGGTCTGATTTCTCTCTGGACATTTTGTCAGACCATTTCAACATTTAGTGTATTATATGTACAGTCAATCGTTGTGCCAAAAATACATTGTGCCGGTGATTTAACGCAGCAAAAACGAAATAGTTCCCGGCACGGCATCAGCGGGGATCAAAATTTACGGAAGCGGGTGGTCTGGCTGAAAACATGCCGAAGGACGGATTCTTCTTCCCCGGTCAGTTCCCTGTCTCTTCTCCTCATAACAATCCGGGCTACCTCGAGGGCTTTTTCAAGGTTATACACCTGAAATCCGGCAGCTCCTCCCCATGAAAAAGAAGGAATAAAATTTCTGGGGAACCCGTCGCCGAATATATTGGAAAAAACCCCCACCACGGTTCCCGTATTGAACATGGTATTGATACCCGATTTTGAATGGTCGCCCATGATCAGTCCGCACATCTGCAACCCGGTGGATATGAATCTTTCTGAAGGATAATTCCACACCTTCACGGAAGCATAATTGTTTTTCAGGTTTGAGGTGTTGGTATCGGCCCCCAGGTTGCACCACTCCCCCAGTACCGAATGGCCCAGAAAACCTTCATGCGATTTGTTACTGTACCCCAGGATTACAGATGAAACGATCTCGCCTGCCAGTTTGCATCGGGGGCCGGTTGAGGTGTTTTCATAAATCCGGGCCCCCATTCGCACTTCCGACCGATCGCCCAGTGCAAAGGGTCCCCTGATCATCGACCCCTCGGAAACCACGGCATTTTTTCCAATGTATACCGGTCCCGAACGGGTATTCACGGTGCAACATTCCATAACGGCGCCTTCTTCGAGAAACAGGGGATGATCCCCCAGCATTCGGTTTCCTGAAGGCAGTGGCAGGGAGGTTCTTCCCTTCGTCAGCATGCGAAAATCACGCTCTATCTCTTCCCCGTTCATGACAAACAGGTCCCAGGGATATCTTATTTCCCTCACGGGATGCTCATATTTTTTATCTGTTCCGTTCTTCCTTCCCGGCTGAAGCAAAATGTCAGGGTTTTCCGCATCCGTTCTGCCGGCCAGAAATGTGCCTCCGACATACAGCGATTCACCCGTTTTCAGTGCCCGTATTTCATCCACCAGCCTTTCATCGGGCAAGAGGGAAGCGGATATCAAAAGGTTGTCGCTGCCGGTGGAACAGGGATACATACTCTGCAAATAAGGAAGGGTAAGCCAGGAAGCCCTGAGTCCGAGTATTTTTTCCCATTTTTCCCTTATGGTAAGAATACCCGTTCGTAATTCAGACACGGGACGTGTATACGTAAGCGGCAGCAGATGCTCCCTGTACGGGCCGTCGAACAAAATCAGTCGGGTCATCTTGTTTATTCCGGTTGGTTCACCATGTACAATATACAAACTTTTACAATCATTGGCCATCCCGCGGCCTACTCATGTATTCGCGGATGCACTGTTCCCCGGATATTCCGGGCAGTATCGGCTTTTTTGTCTGTCTTCCGTTGGAGAAAAAAAAAGCCCCGTTACAGGAGCTTTGGAAGAATACTTCATCAGTGGCGAATCTTATTTCTTCTTCTTCTCCAGATGGTTCTTATACCGGCTCATGTATTTGTCCACACGCCCTGCCGTATCCACCAGCTTCATCTTCCCGGTATAGAAGGGATGCGAGGTATTGGAAATCTCCAGTTTGATCAGGGGATATTCCTTTCCGTCATCCAGTTTGATGGTTTCTCTGGAAGGGGCTGCAGAACGGGTAATAAATGTCTCACCGTTCGACATGTCCTTAAACACTACCAAGCGGTAATTTTTGGGATGGATATCCTTTTTCATGATTCGATTCTCCTTCTCTTTCTAACTGTTTTCTCTGGGCCTGCAAAAATACACATTGATTTCAAAATAGACAAATAACCCGGCAGGATTATTTATTCTGTTTTTTGATTTTCTGTTCCTGTCCCATGACACCTATTTCTTCCACATAGGTTTTAAAGGGTCGTTTCGGATCAAAAAGGAAACGGTAGGTTATATGGGTTTTGGCATGTACAGCCCCAATGGCTTCATAAATTGCTTTCATTCTGGGGTTATAATCACCCACCCATGACAGTTCAATTTCCCGGTAGTAGGGTTTTTTCCGGAACACTTCGAAAAGATGCTTGAATATGGCCGATTCGATTCCCGAGTTCTGGTATCTGGGGGCTACTCCTGCCACAAAGGCCCTCATGCGGGTCATGGTATGTGTTTTTTTCAGGTATAGGAACTTGAGCATGTTCCAGGGGGTCATTTTCCCGTTCAGGTGTGTTAATATCTGATTCACATCGGGAAACAGGATAAAAAAGGCAATGGGTTCGTCTTGATAGTAGGCAAACCAGATCAGTTCCTCATCGATGATGGGTTTTGCCTGACGAAGTCCCTTTTTCACCTCCTCCACATCCATGGGGGTATAGTCATCCTTGATGGCCGACCAGGTTTCGTTATAGATATGGGCCATGTCGTTGACAAACCGGTCGGTTTCCCGGAAAGTAAAATGCCGGAAGCTAAAACCGGGCCGTTTTGAAACCCAGTCGGCAATTTTCATGAACCTTTCGGGAAATGTTTTTACCGTTGTAAGGTCGCGGTGGTAGCTGTACTGCCTGAAATAGGGTTTGAACCCGTAACTTTCAAACAATTCGCGGTAATACGGAAAATTATACGGCATGCCATAACCGGGTTGCATAAATCCTTCCACCAGCAAACCCCAGTGGTTATGATTTTCCCCGAAATTGATGGGTCCGTCCATGGCTTCCATCCCCCTGGCAGCCAGCCATTCCCTGGCTGTGTCAAAAAGCAGGAAAGCCGCATTACGATCGTCAATGCATTCGAAAAACCCCATTCCTCCCGTAGGCTGTTCGTATTCTCCGGATCTTTCTTCATGGACAAAGGCTGCCACACGTCCAATCAACCGGTCGCGGTCATCTTTTAGAATCCACCGGACAGCCTCTCCCTGGCGAAAGGCAATATTTTTAACGGGTGCAAAGATGTCTTCTATATCATTATCCAGCGGGCACACCCAGTTCGGATCGTTACGGTACAGAATTTTGGGAACCCTGAGGAAATCCTTTCGGGTTGCAGAAGAATCAACTTCCAGGAGTTTCATGAGCAGATGTTTTTTTGGGATCCATACTGAACCAGTGAGGAAGGTAGTTACGGGGTGAATAATCCCTGTGGACAAACTCGTTGGTATGTCGGTTATAGGAATAGTCACGTTTCCATTCCCTGTGGTGTTTCACCATGTCTTCCAGGGCATACAGAAAATAATCCACTTCCCGGTCTGTTGTTGTCGGATGCAATGACCAGCGCACCCATCCGGGTTTTTTCGAAAAGTCGCCCGAGTTGATCAGTTCCGTGATCTCACGGGATTTTTCATAGCTCACTTCCAGCAGGTAATGACCGTAAGTGCCCGCACAAACACATCCACCGCGTACCTGTATGCCGTACCGGTCGTTCAGCAGTTTCACTATCAAATTGTAATGGATGTCTTCATGATAAAAGGAAATAACCCCAAGGCGTTCTTCCACATCATCGGCCAGAATGTGTATACCGGGAATGTGCCGGAGGCCGGTCATGGCCTTGCTGACGAGCACTTTTTCACGGGCCAGCATTTTGTCAACCCCCATTTCTTCCTTCAGCCGGATAGCAAGGGCACCCCTGATAGCCTGCAGGAATCCGGGAGTACCTCCATCTTCCCTCAGTTCAATATCGTCAATGTATTTATAGTTTCCCCACGGATTGGTCCAGTCGACCGTTCCCCCGCCGGGATTATCGGGTACATCGTTATGGTACAGGCTTCTGTCGAAAATCAGCACCCCTGACGAGCCCGGTCCGCCCAGGAATTTATGAGGCGAAAAATAAATGGCATCGAGTTTTTCCATCGGGTCCTCGGGATGCATATTGATATCCACATAAGGTCCCGAAGCGGCAAAATCCACAAATGCCACCCCCCCGTTTTCATGCATGATGCGTGCCAGGGTATGATAGGGCGGAATAATTCCGGTTACATTCGATCCGCCGGTAAAAGCCCCGATCTTGAATTCCCTGTTTTCATATTTTTTTAAGGCTTCCCGAAGGTGGTCCGGATCTACCAGAAGATTTTCCCCGGGTTCAATGATCTCCACATCGGCAATGGTTTCATACCAGGAAGTATGATTGGAATGGTGTTCCATGTGGGTAAGAAACACCACAGGTTTTTCCATGTCATTCAGGCAGGGTCTGTTCATCAGTTTCCCGCAGCCTTTCAAACCCAGGATCCGCTGCAGTTTGTTCACCACCGAGGTCATACCCGATCCGGCGGTGATGATCACATCATCCGGACCGGCATTGACATGCCTTTTCATGATACGGTGCGCCTCATGGTAGCTACGCGTCATCCGGGTGCCCGTTTCGTTGGTCTCGGTATGGGTATTGGCCACAAACGGACCGAAAACTTCTGTCAGCCTCTCTTCAATGGGAGCGTACAACCTACCGCTGGCAAGCCAGTCGAAATATACAATTTCCTTTTCCCCGTAAGGGGATTCAAACCGGGCATCTTTCCCAACGATATTTTCCCGGAAAGGAGCGAAATATGTTTCCAGATCGTTCATTATCCACCGTTAATTTCTGCCTGCCAGTTTGCTGAGCAGGCGCAGGAATTCAATATAAAGCCATATCAGGGTAACCATCAACCCGAAAGCAGCGTACCATTCCATATATTTGGGGACACCTGCCCGGGCACCTTTTTCAATGAAATCAAAATCGAGTACCAGGTTGAGCGCCGCCACCACAATCACCACCACACTGACCAGAATAGAAAGGGTACTGTTTCCGTGAATAAAGCTCACCTGCACTCCGAACAATCCCAGGATGAAAGAGATGAGATACAGCAGAGCGATCCCGCCGGTAGCGGCAAACACTCCCAGGCGGAAATTTTGCGTTACTTTAATTAGTTTTGTTTTATAGGCAATCAGCAGAGATAGCAGGGTGGCAAAAGTAAGCGCCACCGCCTGCATCACCAGACCCTGTCCCTGGTACTGTGCCTCTACAAAGGCTGAAAGGGCCCCCAGGAACAATCCTTCCAGCACGGCATACACCGGAACGGTAAACGGCGACCATTCCCTTCGGAATATGGTAACCAGGGCCACAACAAACCCTCCGATACCTCCTCCAATCATCCAGCCTGATACTGTCCGGGCAGCCAATTCGGGCGGAGCCTCAAAAAAGCGGTTCCAGGTATACACAGCTCCCAGTACCACCAGGATCAGCATAATGAAGGTCCTGTTCACGGTTCCCTGCAGGGTCATGACGGGAGCATCCGTATTTCTGGCAAAGCCTTTTACGAAAGTACTCTTGTTCAGTGCCGGATTGGCAGAACGGGAAATTGCCATGGTTCAGAATATTTTCCGAGATAAAATCTGTTGCAAATATAAACCCATTTTTAAGCTTTTAAAAAGAAGACCCGGAAACAGATGTCCTGTGGAATGGTCCTCTGTCTGTAAAGATATGGAGCAGGCGCCCTTCTTATTCTTTTTCTCCCTGTTTTTTATAACATTGTTCCCTTCCTTCCCCTTTGAAAGGGGATATCAGCAACAACAGAAAAACAGATGCTAAAAAACATGAATAATCCCGACCATATGCTCCCCAACGGCAGCCTGGACGAAAGTCTGATCTGAAAACAACCTGCCTGTTACAACCGTTCCAGGCCGTTGTATCCCAACAAGCAAGAGAATAATTATTTTAATTTAATCCAAATAATTTTTAATATGCGATAAATTCTCAGTAATTTTATAGAAATATTCTAACTACCTGATCATGAAAGAAACGATCAATGTGTACGACGATTCGCACTGGGTAGATGCACCAGAATATCCTTCCGGAACCAAAAAGAAGGTATTACGCGATGAAGAGGACGCCAAGACCATCCTGTTGAAACTGCCAAAGGGGTTTTTCATGGCCCCTCATTCCCATCTTACCACTGAACAGCATTTTTTAATTGACGGGGAATACATCAGTGAGGGAAGAACCTTCCATGCAGGGACATATCAACTATTTGATGCCCATGAAACACACGGGCCATTCGAATCAAAAACGGGAGCTCTTATCCTGGTGGTCTGGGATCCTTATCCGAGCAATAAGCAGTAGGTTTTATAAATCAGAATGATCAAAAATAACGTAAGGAAAATCCCTCAATCGCTTCCCAACGGGGTTTTGCTTGTTTACAGCAAAAACCCGATCATCCGAAGATGTCAGTGAGGCGATACAGGCAGGAATTAAAACCATTGGATACAATTATATCCAGGAAGCTGAAAGCATTCGCGAAAACATGGATATTCCGGTACAGTGGCAAATGACAGGTCATTTGCAGCGTAATAAAGCAAAGAAAGCCGTCAGGTTATTTGACATGATCGAAACCATGGATTCAGTCAGATTAGCTGAAGAAGTAAATAAGCACTGCGCTGTGGATAATAAAGTAATGCCGGTACTCATGGAAGTGAACATCGGAAAAGAATCGAACAAAACCTGTGTTTTACCCGAACATGTGGAAAAATTCATTCTTCAAATCCATGAATTACCTAATCTGGCCTATTCAGGAATTGATGACCATGGGCCCTTGATTCGGAACCCTGAAGATGCAAGGCCTTATTTCAAAATCACCAGATCATTGTTTGAAGATATAAAAAAGCGGGATATACCCCACGTGGAAATGCGTTATCTGTCCATGAGGATGAGCAACAGCTATATATAAAAATTGCCATGGAAGAAGGAGCTAATATTGTCCGGATTGGCAGTATATTATTCCGTGCCAGAAATCAGTGATCCACCGGTTAGTCATGGTGAATACAAGGTAATATCCGTGAATATCATCCGATTTCCCTCCACCCTGGAGTTTGTCTTCTTTATACCAGAAACCGTTCTTTTACCCGATTACCAGTATCCCATGATCAATCAGGACAAAGATCCCTATCAGAACGGCAGAATACACCAGGTAAAGTGTTACGGGAATGTATTCGTTGGGCCGGATCCTCAGGCTAAAATAGTTATATAATACCAGCAGCAGTTTTTCCAGCACAAATACAACGGCTGTAGCCACTGCCACGCCAACCAGTCCGTAATCGTTAACCAGGTAAAGGCTCAGGGCCACATTGCATACGATCTCGATAAAGGAAGCCAACATGATCACCCTGGTTTTTTTCAATCCGATCAATACGGTTTGAGGGAACATCAGGCGACTGACAATCAGCAGAAGGTACACCACAAATACATCGGCACTGCGCAGAAAATTCTCGTTGAACAGGACGGGATACATCCATTTGGCAATGAGCAGAAAGAAAATGGATAACGGAAAAAGCAGGTGTATTAGCCGTTTCGACTTTTTTCTGATCTCAGCCAGAGATTTCTTCAGATTTCCGGGCTTGGCAAATTCGGGCAGCATGGCATTGCTTAGGCCGTTGGCCAGAAGCAGAACAAAAGGCAATTCTTTGGCTCCGTACCTGAATTTGGCAAAGGCTTCCGCATCGAATTTGCTGGAAATGATCACCCCGTCGATATACTGGGCGGAACCGCTCAGCAACGTACTGATGATCAGAGGCATCCCCAGATACAGGTGTTCGCGCATAAAAGCCCATGACACCTTGAATTCCGCATACCTGGCCATGAGTACGCCCAGCCATACCAGGCGGATGACTGATACCAGGATCAGTCCCCAGATAGACCAGATGATATCATACCCCAGGTAAACGGGAACGGTAATCACCACCAGCAAAAAGGCATGGGAAATAAATCCGTAGCGGAGAATGCTGTGCGACTGGTTTTTCAGCAGGTATACATATTCCACCAGTATGGCCGGATTGCTCAGAAGAATATATACCAGTAGCAGATTCAAAAAAGGTACGTTTCCCGAAATTCCGAATACAGAAAAATGGTTCCGGATGGTCCAGCCGAACACAAAGAACAGAAAACTGAAAAAGCTGATCAGGAGGAAAGCATTAAAAAGTTCCGGTGACCGGTCGCTTTCTTTCCTTTCAGCCGTGCGGTGCGACACATTGTTCTGGTAGAGGGGCAGAAACGACTGGATCAGTCCGTTGATCCAGAAAAAGCTCAAAAAAGAGGCAATGAACAGAAACATCTCGAACCTTCCGATGTCGGCGGTAGATAGCGAACTTTTCGTAAACAGGATGCTGATCAGCAGGAAGGTGGTAAAGCGTACCAGTTGAAAAGTCTGAAGGCTCGAAATATTGTTGATGTACTTATTCAGGAACAACGTTAATAATTCTTTGATGGAACAAAACGTAAAAATAGAATGAATATTTCCTTAACAAAATGATTGCAGGGGAAAGTTTATTTTCATGGCGGATAATTTTAAAAAAGGAAATTATAAGGTCTATAAAAATTATGTATCTTTGCCATCCCTTACATGGTGGTCGTAGCTCAGCAGGTTAGAGCGCCAGATTGTGGCTCTGGAGGTCGCCGGTTCGAATCCGGTCTTCCACCCCATCCCTGTCACCGGCATCGCGCAAGCGATAGCCGGTTTTTCTTTGGCACCGTTGCCGGCTTGCCGGCATAAGGGGACAAAGGAAAAACCGGCGAGGCTGACGAAGGCAGCCGCCGGTGACAGGGATGGAAGCAGACTCCCCTGCGGATCACGGGACGCCGCAGGCGGACCGTAATCAAGCAACCGATGTAAACCC
>DQWH01000171.1 GCA_011042635.1 Bacteroidota bacterium
CCTGAAAGCCCAGGTAAGCACCGCACCCAGAGGGAATGCCATCAGGGTATAGGTCTCGATCATGGGACGGCTTCCGTAACTGCCTCCGTACCACCAGCACCACCAGCTGAACACCACATACAGGTGCAGTACAAGAAAACAGGCCACCGGAGTAAAAAGTCCTCTCTGCTTCCTGTAAAGAAGGATCAGACCCGGAAACACAAGCCACATCAGGGGGGTATAGATCAACCATCCTTTCCTCCAGCTCAGTAATCCCTTTACAATATGGGGTTTCAACCAGTAAAACTTTTCCTCCCCGTATGAGTAATACAACCATTCCCCGGCCACCACCTTCCAGTACAGCAACTGGGGAATCCATACCACCAGGGCAGCCACTGCAACCAGCAGCAGGGGTTGCCAACGCGAAGGCAGTATGGAAAATCTTTCCTTCAGTGATCTGAAGGAACTTATATTCCACAGAAGTGCTGCCACCAGGATAACCCCATTGGCGGGCCTGACAAGCACAATCAAACCGGCCGTTAAACCCAGGAAAAAACTGGTTTTCCATGCCGGCCGGTCCCACCAGCAATGAACCAGCCAAAGGAAAAGAGCAAACAGGAAAAAACTGTACACATGGCTCATGCCCGGTTCACTCACCACATAATACATCAGATTGGTTGCAAGCAATACAAGACCCAGGACCAGGGCTGATACGGTATCACTGAAAAATACAAGCAGCAGTTCCCTCAAGAACCAGAGACCGAGAAAAAGGTAAAACAGGGCAGCCAGGAAAATACCCACCGCATAGGGAGTAGTATACCCCGTTGCCGGAGCCACACCCACCGATGCTACCAGGTGTGCCACGGAAAAAAACGGAGTCCATAACAACGCCAGGCCCATGGTCATTTTGGGGGCGTGATATCCCGCAGGTGTGGGATGCACCCATATTCTCCCCTCGAAATCAGGAGGGAGATTCTGCACAAAATCGAAATACACATCCTGGTATATCCAGGCAGCCGGCAACCAGGCATAGTACGATACCACGTCGTGATTGATCAGCCGGTTCTCTTCCCAGGGAGCCAGATTCCTCCCGTACCAGGCGGCAACGGCCACAAGTAACCACAGTGTGATCAGAGAAATCCGGCCTTTTCGATGGTTTGTCATAGCTTTATGGCTATTCCGTTGCTGAGGTTGTCATAGCGTTCCTTTCATGGAAACTACCGTTCTTTTTCATATACATTCTGATCTGATAGGATTCATTCCCCAGTACCGTAAAAGGAGGATCGGGTTCAAACACCCTGAACAGGATCAGGCTACTGTCACTGTCAAGCTTTTCGGCAGGAAGTCTTCCCTCATTGGGTCCGAAATGACTGTCCCATACCACGATTTCTCCCCCCTCGATCCCTCTTCCCGGGTTTTCCGGGTCAGGGACTTTTTCCCGGGAACGGTCAGGATCCCAGGGATTGATCCCCAGGTAATAGTATACAAACGGATTGTAATAATAGATCTTCCGGCTGGAATATCCTTCCTCCTTCATCCACTGACACGCCCTGTAGACCAAATCGGTTTCCGCATCGCGCATGGTGGGATGGTTGTACCAGGCCGTTAACTGCCAGATTAGCAACACGACCATCAGCAGCTGCAGCGAAACACCCGGCCAGCCGTACCTGTTTGTTATCCTGGTCAGGAAAAATATCCCTTCCGCTGCTCCAATCGACATCACCGGTATGATCACTGCCATCACCCTGGGCAAACCCAGAGAACCGCCCCAACCCTGCCACCATACCACCGAATGGGCCGTGAAATAAACAACCGGTGATAAATATATCAGGATCAGTTTCGGAACATGGCGTTCTGTAGCATATGTTTTGAACCGGCCGGTCAGATTCCCGGCCAGCCCGGCACACCAGAAAATCAGCAGGGGAATCCCGAAGATCAGATGAGCCTGTTTCACGAAATGCAGCAGGCTGCCGTGTCCGTATATGCCTGAAGCCCCGGTATAGGGCATTTGATGGATCACCCACCAGAAATCACCGTGAAATTTCCAACCTGCCAGGGAATATACCAGAAATCCCAGAGGGAAGAGAACAAAATACTTCCATTTTCTTACCGGGAGCAGGGCCAGCATGAACAGGGGAAAAAACAGCACCCCTTCGGTTCTCACAAAAGGAAGAAAAGAAAGAAAGGCAACCGACCATCCGTAATGTTTTCGAAGGAACAAAACGGTAGCCGCCAGCAGCATCCATCCGCCCATGATCTCGGTCATGCCGGTAGTTGCCAGGAGGAAATACAGCGGGGCGCTCACACAGAAAACCAGCCCCCACAGAGCCAGGGGATTCGACTGTCTCCTCAGAAACCGGTACGAAATATATCCGCAACCCACTGCCATCAGGACATTCATCATTCTCACGCCTGTAAATCCGAAAGGTGCGAACAGGGAGGCCGCCAGGGTATACAGCGGTTTGGCCCAGTGATCGAGCAAAAGACCCGGATAAGTAAAGGCCCAGGCTGAAAATTTGTAGTGCACAATATCGTCTGCTCCGCCGTAAGTTCCCGGGGACAAAACAGTGAGGGATGACAGCGCCATCAAAAAAGTCAGACCAAGCAACCAGGCTGCCACTTCCGTAAGGTCATGAGAATTCCGGGTTCTGGCGGACTGCATAAAAAGTTATGATTTCATCACCTTCCGGTGGAACAAATTATACTTCAGAATACAATACATGGCCCTGAATCCGTCTTTCCAGTTGATTTTTTTTCCTTCGGCATAGGTGCGCCCATAATACGAAATACCTACTTCGTAGATTCTGATCCCGGGTACCCGGGCTATTTTGGCCGTCACTTCCGGTTCGAAACCGAACTTTTTTTCCCGGAGGTCAAGCCGCTGTATGATCTCTGTTCTGAAGAGCTTGTAACAGGTCTCCATATCTGTCAGGTTCAGATTGGTGAATGCATTGGACAGAAAAGTCAGAACCCGGTTCCCGACGGTATGCCAGAAAAACAGGATACGGTGGGGTTTCGACCCCATAAACCGGGAGCCGTATACCACATCGGCCACTCCTTCCACGACCGGCTTCAGCAACAGGCCATATTCTACGGGATTATATTCCAGGTCGGCATCCTGTATAACAAGGTATTCCCCACAGGCCTCTGCAATACCGGTATGCAGAGCAGCTCCTTTCCCCTGGTTGGTGGCATGGCTGATCAAACGTACCGGCGCTTCCGGATGTTCCCTGATAAAATCTTCCACCTTACTCCCCGTTTTATCTGCCGAGCCGTCGTTCACCACAATGATCTCCATTTCCAGGCCGGGATTGGACGATATCACTTTCCCCAGCAGGGTCCGGATGGTATTTTCTTCGTTATAGGCAGGAACAACAACTGAAAGAAGTGGTTTCATGCGTCAGATTCAAGTATTCTAAGATAGGATTTTCCCCTGCAAAATAAAACCGGTGCCGGTTTCATCAGAACTGGAAATAAATGAAAGGCTGCACCTGAACCGACTTGAACTGAACGATCAGAAGCACCACCAGCACAATGACCAGCACCTTGACCCACCAGGGGGTACCGATAAATATTCCGCGGGCCTTCTCCTTCCATACCGCCGGAAGCCAGTGCAACACATAGGCCAGTACCATGACCAACAAAGCCGGATAATATGTCTTGATCACTGCAGGGATATATTGCAGGGTAAGATCCGATCCTATTTTTCTGATCATGCTCAGGGCCGCATCCCAGGTACCGGCTCTGAAAAAGATCCAGAGGAAGGTAACCACATGAAAAGTGACAAAAACCGATACGGCACGACGGAGGCGGCCTGGCTGCACCGGTGTTTTTATCACGGCCTGCCATATCCTCAGCAGGATCAGCCCCAGACCGTGCAGGCCGCCCCACAGGACGAACCGGATGTGGGCACCGTGCCAGAGTCCTCCCAGCAACATGGTAACAAACAGGTTAAGAAAGGTACGCAGTTTCCCTTTCCGGTTCCCGCCCAGCGGGATGTACAGGTAATCGCGCAGCCAGGATGAGAGGGAAATATGCCAGCGCCTCCAGAAATCAGACAGATTCCGTGCTTTGTACGGCGAATTGAAATTCACTGGAAGCCGGAATCCCATCAGCAGGGCCAGTCCGATGGCTATATCAGTATATCCGCTGAAATCGCAATAGATCTGAATGGAATAGCCATACAGGGCCAGCAGGTTCTCAAGGCCGGTATAGGCCACCGGCTCCTGAAATACGCGATCGACCAGATGAATGGAAATAAAATCGGCCACCAGCATTTTTTTTACAAGTCCTGACAGAATAAGGAACAATGCATGGCCAAATTCCCTGACGCTAAGGCTGAAATCCTGATACAACTGGGGAATAAAAGAAGCCGCCCTGACAATGGGTCCCGCCACCAGTTGCGGAAAAAAGGAAACATAAAAGCCAAAATCGAGAATATTCCTTACCGGCTTGAGCTTCCCCCGGTACACATCCAGGGTATAACTAATGGTTTGAAAGGTATAGAACGAAATACCCACAGGCAGGATAATGGTACTAACGTCGAAATGCGTGCCGGCCAGGATATTTGTCCATGATGCCAGATAGTTCACCGCTTCCAGGTCAGTATGGAACATCCGGTTAATCAGATCCACCAGGAAATAGGTATATTTGAAATAAGCCAGTACCCCCAGGTTCACTGTCAGGCTGATCCATACACCCAGTCGTTTCACCGCCCGTTTGCCGGCTGCATAGATCATCCTGCCCACAAAATAATCCACCACGGTAGACAGGATGAGAAGTGAAAAAAAGTAGCCCCCCGATTTATAATAAAAGAAAAGGCTTACCAGGAACAGGTAAGCATTACGCAGGCGTTTTTTCGGATATAAAAAGGCAAACACCAGGTACACCACCAGGTAAAATACCCAGAAATAAACCTGTGTAAACAGAAGCGGCATTTCCTGCCGGTAACCGAGTATGTACGACAGGTTATCCATACGGCCCGGGATACTGCCAGCAATATCTGCGATTTTTATTATTCAAGATATTGATTTTCTGATAAATATCTCATGTATTCTTGCTGAAAGGCTTCAAACAGGCGGACGGCAAACAGCCGCGACCCGGCATAGGTAAAATGCGTGTAATCGGTCCTGGCCAGGGGCGGATCGCTGTGAGCCCATTCAACCACTGATCCCGGTCCGCCCATAGCTTCACAGCCATCCCAGAATATACACCCTGCCTCCATGGCTGCCAGGCACTGAGCCTGCCTGACCTCACCGACACCTGGATAAGGTTCCGGACCGTTCATTCCCGGCCTTGCCATATCCGACACCCCGATCACCAGCACAGGCATGGAGGGGAACCGGCTTTTCAGGTAGTGAAGTTCGCGGGTGAGACGGTCCAGATACCATGCGTACTGGTTGTTCCAGCCGGGTATCAGGTTAATCCCGAATTGCAGGATCAGAAGCCCTGTCTCCATCCCTTCCATGCTTTCTTTCCAAACCCCTGTGTTCACCCTGCTGAACTCCAGTCCGGCACTTCCCCTGACCGGGATATTATGCACCTGCACACCGGTTGTATTTTCCAGAAAAAAGGCATAAAATACCGGACTTTTTTGCACAAATATCTCAAATTCAACCCGGCCGGTTTCCGTCGCTTTCACAGGAATGCTGATGCGGCGCGGATTTTCTGAAGGGGGCACCAGGCAGGTATCCGAAGCTTCCCCGTTGATCACCATCCGGAAGGAAAAACTATCTGCAGCCTGACCGTAGACAAAGCCCGCCCGTTCAAATTTTTTGGCATGGGCTCTGGCCCTCGGGTACCATTCCAGGATGATCTGTGCCTTTGCCGAATCGGTTTGTATTCTGTCGGCACTCATCAGGAATCCCAGCCTGCGGGCCGCACGAGTGCTGTCCACCAGATCGGGGAACACGGTCCGTTTCCAGTTGTCAGAATGTCTCAGCCGGTATGAAACCGTTTCATCTACCACCGGAGTGGCCGGAAAGGCCCCGGGTCCTCCTCCACCGAAAACCGACTGCCATTTTTCCCTCAGGAAGGAAGAAATTCTGTCGCCTTCGATCTGTGAATCGCCATAGTGAAGAATATGGACCGAACCTCCCCGGGTACGCACCTTTTCAAGTTTTCTGAAAAAGGGGAACAGCAGGGTATCCCCCTCCGGAGGATACAGAAAGGAAGGAATGTGATCGGGAAGGGGATCCTTCTGTTCCCCGGTATCTTCCGGAAGTGTCGAATCGGATATTCCCTGACCGGCTATATCAGCAGGCCGGTTGATACCGGGAAAGAACACAAAGGAAGTATCAGGTCTAAACGATACCTGCGCAGAAGGTTCGGATTCACCGGCCTGAGAGATGATTTCACACAGATAATTCCGCAGGCTGGGGAAACGTATATGCAGGGAAGGGCCCAGCCGTATCCCATCAGGAGGGAAAAACCAGGAAAGCAGGCCCAGCGCCAGGAATGCAACCAGAAGGAACAGAAAAACCCTGGCAGGTTTCATGCCTGATCTATCCTTTTTTCATGATCTTGAGCATCTGTCCGGGCACGATCTTATCCCCGTACTTCAAATTGTTCAGCTGCATAATCTCCGAATCGGTCACACCGGGATATTTCCTGGCGATATCCCACAGGGTATCGCCGCTTCTTACCCGGTAATACACATAATCGGTTTCGGTGGCCACACCCGATGTCACGGTACCAGAAACCGGGGAGGCAACCGTTTTTCCTATCCGGCGCTGTTTTTCTGCAAAACTGAGTGAATTGACCGGTTTGTATTTCTCCACGTCACCCGGACTGACATACACCGCCAGCGACTGTCCGGCCCGGATCAGGTTCCCCCTGATGTTGTTCCAGTATCTCAGATCGGAAACCCGCACGTTGTACCATTCGGCGATGTACCCCAGGTTATCACCCGATTTCACGGTATAGGTCAGTTTCACCTTGCCTGTGGGAGGCTCGGGAACATACCTGGAATAGGTAGGATTGATGATCCGGTTTTCCTCGTTGAAATAATGATCGTGCCGGTAGGCCAGAATGGAATCCTGGAGGTCGATAAACCGGGTGGTCTGGTTAAACGGAAGAGTCAGGGAAAAACCTGTTCCCGTGGCGGGGATAATATCACGACGATACTGCGGATTCAGGTCGCGCAGCAACTGCAAAGGAATATCCATTACTTCCGACACCTGTGCCAGATGAAGGTTCTCATGCACCATGATGGTATCGGTACGCACGGGCATATCTATTTCTCTTGGAACCAGGCCATGGTCGCGGTAATAGTTCATGACATACGTGGCCGCGATGAATGCCGGTACGTATCCTCTGGTTTCCCGGGGAAGATAATAAAAGAGGTCCCAGTAATTTCTTTTCTTCCCCGACCGGCGGATAGCTTTGTTCACATTGCCCGGTCCGCAGTTATAGGCGGCAATCACCAGTACCCAGTCGTTATAAATATTGTACAGGTCCGTAAGGTATTGTGCCGCCGCATGGGTAGCCCTGACCGGATCCCTGCGCTCGTCCACCAGGGAATTAATGGTCAGGCCATACATCCGGCCCGTTCCGTACATAAACTGCCATATCCCTGTGGCTCCCACTCTGGAAACTGCCCGGGGATTAAGAGCCGATTCAATAATGGCCATATACTTCAGTTCCCCGGGCAAGCCGTACTGATCGAATATCTGTTCGAAAACGGGGAAATAATGATCGGCCAGTCCCAGCATCACCTCCATATTTTCCCTTTTCTGGCCGGTATAAACACGGATATAGTTCCGTACAATGCTGTTATAGGAAAGCTCAATAACCGAGGGAATGCGTTTCAGCCTTTCCACATATACCGAATCGGGAAAATCAACGATCGCGACACCTGCGGGGATGGTATCGGGATCGAAAATTCCCGGGGTATTTTGTACCACCCACAGGTAGAGCAGGCTATCCAGGTTACTGGAGAAAAGCGAATGTTCATTCATTCCAGCCACTTTCAGAGAATCCTTAACCGGCTCATCTGCACGGATTCTGCCTGTGGCACAGGCAAGGATCATCAGTAAAAAACACAGGGTTCGTTTCATCTCTCTCTGCTTTTTTAGAATATCAGGGTACATTTCACTCCCGTCATATTCATTCCGTAACGCGCCGGTTGCCAGGCCGGTTCCACCCTCAGTACCAGGTCCTCTCCTACGTCGAAATCGTACATATGAGCATCAACGGAAGCATCGATAATATTCAGAACATACCAGGCTGCCAGGCCAATATAGCTCAAATCCCTGTATCTTCTGAAGTAATCACGGTTATTTTTCAACAGATTTTCAAAACTTTCTGCCAGGGAAGGGTTGTATGATCCGGGATAAAGAACGGGGTCGAAGGTAGCCGGGTCCAGGTTGGGCCCGATAAGGTCGAGGTAGGAATCGGTCACGGCCAGGGTATCGGTAAAATCCAGGTAGGCCTGAGTGTATTTTTTCAGCCGGCTACCGTTGTATACCACGAAATAGGCAATGGTTCCGAATCCCGCATACACAATAGGTACTTTCCAGTATTTTCTGTTGTAAATCTGCCCCAGGCCGGGTAGTACGGCCGAATAAACGGATGCCTTTCTGGGCGAATGCCTTTTCATCACAGGCGAGACGGTATCTGCTGATTCCTGATTGACGGGCGGGGTCACAGGCAGATCGGCCGGATTCTGGCCCATACACAGACAGGAATGCCCAGCGATCCCTGAAAAGAGGATCAGAATAAGAAAACCCGACATCAGGATCCGGATGCGTTTCAAAAAAGTGCCGTTTTGTCGTGTAAACGGCAATATTACGCAATTATTGGGAAAATCAGGAATTAAGTTGGTCGAAAATCGATACGATCCTTTCCAGTTCGTCGGTCGATTCAAACGGGATGACGATCTTTCCCTTTCCTTTGTCGTTCATGCGGAACTGGACCTGGGTATCGAAAAATCCGCGCAACTGATCCTGCAGTGATCGGTATTCCTCACTTACCTGCGATCTCCGGGATTTCCCCGTACGGCCCCGTGCACTTTGTTCCTGGGCTTTCCGCACCAGCTCTTCGGTTTGCCGCACCGACAGCCCTTCTTCCCGAACCTTGTAGAAAAGTTTGATCTGGGTTCTGGGGTTCTCCATATTAATCAGGGCCCGGGCATGTCCCATGGTTAATTCTTTCTGCCTGATCGCCAGCTGTATTTCGGCAGGCAGTTTCAGCAGGCGAAGATAATTGGAAACGGTAGAGCGTTTTTTTCCAACCCGGTCGCTCATTTCCTCCTGGGTAAGGTTGCATTCTTCGATCAGCCTTTTGTAACTGATGGCAATCTCTATGGAATCCAGGTCTTCCCGCTGAATATTTTCAACCAGGGCCAGCTCCAGCAGGGCCTGGTCGTCGGCAGTGCGAATATACGCAGGAATGGCTTTCAGGCCGGCAATCAATGCGGCCCGGTAACGTCTTTCCCCGGTAATAAGCTGAAACCGGTCGTTCCTCAGCTGGCGTACGGTAACCGGCTGAATAATACCCATTTGTTTGATCGAAGCGGCCAGTTCATTCAGGCTGTCTTCGTCAAAACTTGATCTTGGCTGAAAGGGATTGGTTTCGATCAGATCGATATTGATTTCATTGATCGAACCCAGAACGGCCATTTTTTCACGGTCGGCATCATCAATGAGGGCACCCAACCCCCTTCCCAAAGCATTTTTCTGCGCCATAATAAGTTACTCCAGTATTTTTTCTTCGTTCGGTATCCGGGTCATATTATTCTTCTGCAGCAGTTCCCGTGCCAGGTTCAGATAATTCACGGTTCCACGGGAATTGGCATCGTACAGCAGTGCGGGTTTCCCGAAACTGGGGGCTTCACTCAGCTTGATATTCCGCTGCACAATGGTTTCAAAAACCATATCCTGAAAATGTTTCCTCACCTCTTCCACCACCTGGTTTGCCAGGCGCAGCCGGGCATCGTACATAGTCAGCAAAAATCCTTCAATTACCAGATCGGGATTCAACCGGTTTTGAATAATCTTGATGGTATTCAACAATTTCCCCAGTCCCTCCAGGGCAAAATATTCACACTGAACGGGAATGATCACACTGTCGGCTGCGGTAAGGGCATTAACGGTAAGCAAGCCCAGCGAAGGGGAACAATCGATCAGAACGATATCATAATCATCCTTCACTTTGCTTACCACCTGCTTCAGCATTTTTTCCCGGTTGGGCATATTGAGCATTTCAATTTCCGCACCCACCAGGTCAATATGGGAAGGCAGCAGCTGCAACCCCTCAATTTCCGTATCCAGAAGAATATCTCTGGGATTGGTTCCCTCAATCAGGCACTCGTAAATGCTCGTTTTAATATTTTTGGTATCCAGACCCAAACCTGAGGTGGCATTGGCCTGCGGATCGGCATCTATCACCAGGACCTTATGCTCCAGAGCGCCAAGGCTTGCTCCCAGATTGATTGCCGTGGTGGTTTTGCCAACCCCTCCTTTCTGATTGGCCATTGCAATTACTTTTCCCATAGGTGCTTTAGTTTTCAATAAATCAAAATCCCTGCATTGAAGGTCCAAATTTACAATTTTCTGTTGCATCCCTGTTGAAATACCTGCCTCATTCTATAAACATTTCATTTACACTTATAAACATTTTATTAACATTTTCTTTTGCATTCCCCGATATGCAAGGAAAATTTAATTCACCGACCAAACAGGTTTATAAAAAACTACCTGTTCTGTAAAATGAAAATTGTTTATCTTGCGAGGCTGAAAAACCGATCATGTTGGAAAATCAAGAAAAATCCTGGCTGGTCATTGTCAATCCCAATGCCGGAAAGAAAAAAGGTGAAAAAGACTGGAAAACAATTTCCCGTTTGCTTGACAGGTACGGCTTCACCTACCAGGTCGAATTCACCCGTACGCGCCACCATGCCATTGAAATTGCCCGGGAGCATGCTAAAAGCGGAACCAAACGCATCATTGTTGTAGGAGGCGACGGGACCATGAATGAGGTGATCAACGGGATTTTCACACAGAGTAAAGTGCCCACCACCGATATTACCCTGAGCATGATAACAGTGGGCACGGGAAACGACTGGGGCCGGATGTTCCATATTCCACGGCAGTATGAAAAAGCCATACAGGTTATCCGAAACGGGAACACTATAATACAGGATGCCGGAGTAGTGCACTACCGGTGGAATGAAGACAAAGGCAAACGTTATTTTGTAAATATTGCCGGAATTGGTTTTGATGCCGTGGTGGTAAGCAGGGCCAACGACCTGAAAGACCAGGGCAAATCGGGGAAATTGCTGTACCTGTGGAACATCCTGTCGAACCTGTTCCGCTTTCATCACAGCCATACCGTGCTGGAAGTAGACGGGGTGAAATACAGCAATAATGTATTCAGTATTTCCATCGGTATCGGGAAATATTCGGGAGGAGGAATGATGCAAACACCGGGAGCGATAGCCGATGACGGGCTGTTCGATATCACGGTGATCAAGAAGATCGGAAAATTCGATGTGATCAGGAATATCGGCAAGCTATACAACGGGAAGATCATTCATCATCCCAAAGTGCTCACCCTTCAGGGGAAATCCATTCTGATCGATGCCAACCCGCTGATCCATGTGGAAACCGACGGAGAATCACTGGGGCACTCCCCCATTCGTTTCGATATCATTCCTTCCAGTGTCAGGGTAATCTGCGGAAACATGCCCCCTGCTTCCTGAAGGGGGAAAAAGCCGGAAAGGGTCGGTTCATACAAACCATTAATTCGTTACGGATTTTTTTCCACCAGCTCAATTTCGAACAGGAGGGGCCACATTTTCCCTGTCACAAATAAACGGTCGTTTTCACTGTCCCAGGCAATACCATTCAGCACATCCAGCCGGGAATGATTGTACTGCGCCGGCAGTAAACCGGTAAGATCAATAACACCCGTTACCCGGCCCGTTTGAGGATCAATCTGTACAATGTGGTCGGTTTGATACACGTTGGCCCATATCTCCCCCCGGATATACTCCAGTTCATTCAGGTCATTGACCTGATCCCGGTGGTCGTATACTTCAATGCGATGTAATTCGGTAAAATAAACAGGTTCCAGAAAATAAATGATCTGCGTTCCGTCGCTCATGATCAGCTCGTTGCCGTTGGTAGTGAGTCCCCACCCCTGGGTGGGATAATGGATCTTGTTGATCAACCGGAAAGATTCTTTATCATATACGAATCCCACCCGGGAAGTCCATGTCAGTTGAATGATCCGGTTATCGAAAAGGCATATCCCCTCGGCAAACAGATCATCGGAAAGCCGCAGCATATTGAGAACTTCCCCGGTTTCGAGGTCCACTTTTCTGAGTGAAGATTGCCCGTATTGCCCGGTACTCTCGTAAAGGAAACCGTCGTCGTATATCAATCCCTGGGTATAAGCCTCGCTGTCGTGCGGGTAGGATCGTACCACCCGATAGCCATACTGAACCGGCGGAGTGGCAGAAAGGATGACAATGCTTATCTGCCCTTCCTGCTCCACCCGGCCTTCCCTGTACCCTCTTACCGATAGACGCCGTGTTCCGAGCCTTTCCGTCCTCATATCCCAGGTCCATGCGGTCTGTCCGGAATCAAGTACTTCCCTGGCCTCACCGTCTGCATATATCACCACTGAATCAGGAACCGGCAATTTTTTTTCGTATTCCACAGAAAATTGCACGGTTTCATCCGAATGGAACCGGCTGCCATTCGATGGTTCCAGAAAACGGATCGTGCCCCGGCGACCGGCAGCCTCTTCCTGCACTTCCCCTTTTTCCCCGGAAGATACTCCCGCCGATCCCCTGTCAGAATAACCACAGGCGGCAAAAACAAAAGAACCGGTCAGGAACAGAAGTCCTGTTGCCCATTTTCTCATTCCATGCTTTGCTATGAATATCATGTTTGCGGTTAAATCGGTTATTATGAATTCCCGAAAATTTTCAATCTTTTCCACCATTTCCTGTTCCTGATCATCTCCTGCTCCGACTCACATCCCGGATGGTCCTCGGGATGGATCATCCGGTATATTTCGGTCCAGCCCGGTAACCTTCCGATGTTCCGGTCGTCAATAAACACATCCGCCTCAATTTTTCTCGATGTTTCTTCCGTCCATTCCTCCTCCGGATAGTTCCTGTTCACAGCATAGAACTCCACGCCCCGCTCGCGGCAATACGTCACGGCCTCCTCCAGTTCTTTCCCCGTACGTATGGTCCACAGGATCAGGCGGTGGCCCTTTTTCTGCAGCAGCTTCATAGTCTCGAAAGCAAACAGTTTTTCCTTCCCGATACCGGGATATGCATGCTCTACTATGGTCCCGTCAAAATCAATGGCAATTCGGAGCGACATAAGGACTCGTTATGGAAATGTTCAGCGTAAATTTAAGGAAAAGCCCAGTATGAAAAAACATATTACCTGAAAAGCCTCATAACATACATGCATTCTGTGAATTGTTACCGTGCGTTCCGCAAACTAAATAAAAAAACTTATTTTTGCCGTGGATATTGCCACCGTTCATTTCTGAAAACTCCTTTCATGCGTCAGCACATACCCAATTTGATCACCCTGCTCAACCTGGCCTGCGGCTTTTCGGGAATCCTGGCCCTGGCAGCCGGACAACCGGTGTGGACCGTTTATTTTGTGGGACTGGCTGCTGTTTTTGATTTTTTCGACGGTCTGGCAGCCCGCTTACTGAAAGCCCATCATGATATTGGAAAGGACCTGGATTCCCTGGCCGATCTGGTGAGTTTCGGGGTGGTACCTGCCCTGCTTGTCAGCATGGTTCTCTCAGGAGGCCGGATCCCTCTGGCCGTCAACGGAAAGGAACAGGCACTGGCATGGCTGGTAACCGCTTCTCCCGTACTGCTGGTACTTGCCTCAGCCATCCGGTTGGCCCGGTTCAACCATGACGGAAGGCAAACCCGTTCATTCCTCGGGCTGCCCACCCCTGCCAGCGGATTGTTTTTTACTTCCTATGTATTCCTGATTATCAGGTTTCCGGAAAACACCATGGTTCAGTTTATGCAGCAAACCGCTCCCCTGTTGCTGCTGGTATTCCTGTTTTCCTTTCTGATGGTTTCTTCCATTCCCATGTTCTCCCTCAAATTCCCCCATCTGAAATTCCGCGGGAATGAAATTCGGTTTCTTTTTGTTGGAATATCTGCCATTTTATTAATATTATTGCAATGGTTTGCCCTGCCCCTGTTTATCGGATGGTATATTCTGCTATCCCTGTTTGCGGCAGGTTTCAGACCATCAAAAGATTAAGACCATGAAATTCATTGCCGAAATCAATGTCATGCCACTGAAAAATCTGCTCGATCCTCAGGGAAAAGCGGTTACAAAAAGTATGACCAATATAGGTTTTCACGAAATTTCCAATGTCCGGATCGGGAAGCACATCACGCTGGAGATTGAGGCGGAAAGCAAGGAACAGGCTATGGAAAAGGTCAACGAAGCCTGCAACAAGATCCTGGCCAATCCCATCATGGAAGGTTATGAATATACGATAAGACAGGCCTGACCTGATCCTCACCATAAGAAAAAGAGGCTGCCGGCAGCCTCTTTTTCTTTCCTGGGTATCCTTATTTCAGTGACACCGTTTCCCGGATTTTTCCGGCTTTCAGTGAGGTGTATTCCACATGCATTTCTCCTTTCCCGCTCACCAGGAACTGGTATTCAATTTTTCCGAAACCGGGGATCTGCAGAAACTGTATTTCCGGTTTATGTTCCTTGTACACCACCCGGTTCCGGTAAGGATCCGTCAATCTCCCTCCGCTGATCACCCGGATCTTTTTCCCATGCACCTTCAGAATGTCCTGCTCATGGATCTTCTTCTGCACAGCATGGTATGTCAGGGAAGGAATGGCCTTCCGGTTCGACAGCCTTACGGTCACCCGGTACAGGTTCCGGTCTATTTTTTCGGTTTCTGTCACTTCAAGTTTGATTTCGGGGGTTTGCTCACTGGCAAATATCACGGCGGCAGCATTACGGTGTACCAGATCGGGAAGCATAAAAGGATGCGGCAGGCGGGAACTCATTTTCACCCATCCTCCGATCTCTATCTCCCCGTAGGTAGGATGGGTGTACGGGGTCCATTCTTTATAGAGATCGCCGTGCACCACATGATCGTTGAACTCCAGGCGTTCTTTCGTACGGCTGGTATTTTCCCTGAACATGCCTTCTTCATCTTCCTGCTTCTGTAACTCACCGGGGGAACGGTATGTTTCATCCTCTGTACGGTACAGTTCGCCCACAAAGGTGTAGGCCCCTACTATATTATCCAAAAAATCGCCGAAATCTCCGTAGGTACTGTACAGGTCGCGCCAGCTCAGGAGATATCTGTATCCGGGAACAATCTTTTCGACATTTTTGCCCAGGTAATTGAACACTTCCACATCATTTCTTGGAAAGTCGCCCTGGTCTTCCGTACCGGGTCCACGAAGAAACATTCCCCCGTTATTGTGAAAGGCAAAAGCCATGATGATATTCGGCCGGTCCATAATGTAATTTGCCAGGGCTTTCAGTCCTACACCCGATAAGGGATAGTTGTCAGAACCCCGCTGCACATAGGAGGGCGCCCAGTTGTACGGCCAGTTCCTGTTGGGGTCGACATACCCTTCCGAATCTTCATTGACCTGGCCGTCACCGTCGTTGTCAATCCCTTCCTGACCCAGTAGGGTCCACTCGCCGGGCTCTCCGGGCTTGACTGGGATCATCATCCGGGGATCCAGCGGGTCGGTACGGTACTGGCCGAACATATCTCTTTTCCGCATGTTGCATATGTTTCCGTCACCGTCCAGATCATCGGGAAAATCTTCGTCGAAGAGTCCGTCCCTGTCATCGTCGTGAGGTCTTCTCAATCCCCGGTTGGTGCTGGGAGTATTGGGATCGTTGAAGAAATGGTATCGTCCATCCACATTCACCGAAGGCACCACATAATAAGCATTTTTATCGACCAGCGCAGTGATTCTGGGATTCTTGCCGTAGTTTTTCAGCAGATAATCGGCAAAATACAGACAGACCTCTCCCGCCTGCACTTCATTTCCGTGAATATTCCCGTCAACATACACTCCTGGTTTATCCAGTTCATCACCCGTTCGGGGGTTGTTGATGGTAAGAGCCCATATTTCACGGTTTTCTTCGCTTTTTCCCACCAGGTCAAGATGGGTAAGCCGCGGATAGGCCTTGTTCAGAGCTTTCATAGCCTCAATAAGTTCTTCATAATCATAGTACCTGTCAAAACGCAGTGGTACTGTGATCTCCTGGGCAGGTATGAGGTTCATCAACGACAGAAGCCCGCCCGTGATCAATATATGCCGGATAATCGTTTTCATATTAACCTCCAATTTTTATGGTTTTCACGTCGCCCCAGGCATTTTTGCTGGTAAGCCTGAGGGTCAGGGTCTGGGGACTGGCAGAACGGATTAGCCATTCTTCCCTGTGTACCTTCATTCCACCCACTTTTTGTACCGGAGTACGCGGGAGGCCTTGCAAAAACTCCAGGTTCTCGCCTTCCAACAGTACTACGGCAGGAGCGGGTTGCTGGTTCCTTTCCCCCATGGCGGTGGGAAAGGGCAGATATTTCCCGTTCTCTATCCAGACCTCCAGGCGATATACTCCATCACCCAGGTCTGTGGTTTTGACTTCGCGTATGGACAGGCGGGGAAGTTTTTCCGCCAGTTCGAACACCCAGGGGACCTGCAATTCAAGCAGTGAATCGATCATCGAAGCGGGAGGTGTGTTTTCGGTAAAGGGAACGGCACCTCCTATTTCCACTTCGCCAAGGTCGGGGTGCTGATAAGGCTCCCACTTAACAAATCCCTTCCCTTCCAGTTCCCTGTCACTGAAAGCAAGCAGAGCTTTTATGGACGCATCGCCGTCATCCTTTTTTTCTGTTCCGCCCTGTTGCTTCATCATAGAAACTATCCTTTCGGGGATGAGCTGTCCCGATTCCACCATTTCCATTACCCGGGATCCTTTAAACTGAGAAGGAGCCCCTGCTTCCCTGAGCC
>DQWH01000207.1 GCA_011042635.1 Bacteroidota bacterium
GATCCACCGTGAGTGGAGGATTTCCGGTGATACGGAATGGCTGAAGGGAATGTGGCCGAAGGTTAAACGAAGCATGGATTTTTGCATCAATACCTGGGATCCGCGAAGGAAAGGGATCATGGACGAACCCCAGCACAATACCTACGACATCCAGTTCTGGGGACCCAACGGGATGATCGGCAGTTTCTATCTGGGTGCACTGAAAGCCATGGAAAGCATGGGTGATGCGCTGGGTGAGGATGTGAAAGAATACAAGGATCTGTACAGGAAAGGAAAAGCAATCCTCGAATCGGAACTGTTCAACGGGGAGTACTTTTATCAGAAGGTCCAGACAGAAGGTCTCAATGCTACCTTTTACCCCATTGATGAGGACAGGAACGGGGAAGGATATGCCGATGTGGTCAGGGTACTCAATTCTGAGGGACCCAAATACCAGTACGGAACGGGATGTCTTTCCGACGGGGTGCTGGGCAGCTGGATCGCACGCATGTGCGGGCTGGGTGAGATCATCGATCCGGCCAAAGTGCAGAGCCACCTGCTGGCGGTGCATAAGTATAACCTGAAATATGACCTCACCGATCATGTCAATCCCCAACGTCCTGCCTATGCACTGGGTGATGAAGGAGGCCTTTTGCTCTGTACCTGGCCCAGAGGAGGAAAGATTACCCTCCCGTTCATATACAGCAACGAGGTTTGGACAGGTATCGAGTACCAGGTGGCTTCCCACCTGATGCTGGAAGGATTCGTGGATGAAGGACTAGATATTGTGAGGGAATGCCGGAAAAGGTACGACGGAAGGGTCAGGAATCCGTTCAACGAATATGAATGCGGCCATTGGTATGCAAGGGCTATGTCAAGCTACGGCATGATCCAGGGATTGACGGGTATACGTTACGATGCAGTGACCAAAACCCTTTACATCGATTCAAGGCTGGGAAATGATTTTTCTGGCTTTTTCTCGGGTGAGACCGGTTATGGGAATATTGGCCTCAGGGACGGTACTCCCTTCGTGAAAATGGCCGAAGGAAACCTCGAAATCAAATCCTGCCTGGTTTCGGGGAAGAAAGTCCCCGTATCGAAAATAGATTTTTCACACTGAACCAAACAACCCCAAACAATCCCTAACAACCATCACCATGAAAAACCTATTGAAGTATTTCTGTTTCATTCTCCTTGCCTGGACACTTTCATGCACGGATTCTGACAGGGGAAATGTCACGGACGGATCACGCGGGTTTAACGAACCCTATTACGGCAAGTACCTCAGCAGGGTGGCTTTCCCGATCGGTGGAATCGGGGCCGGAATGATTGCCCTGGAAGGCACAGGGGCCATTTCCCATGTATCGGTATACAACAAACCTGATATGTTCAACGAGCCGTGTATGTTTGCTGCCCTCTCCCTGAAGGGAGTGGAGCATGGGGCCAAGGTACTGGAGGGACCAGTTCCCGACTGGAAAGTATTCGGCCGGCCCGAGACCGGCAATGGTGCTCCACGGACAAGTTACGGATTGCCTCGTTTTGAGGAAGCAGAGTTCGATGCCCGGTTCCCCTTTGGTAAGATCGACCTCAGGGATCCAGATATCCCCCTGGACGTTTCAATCACTGGCTGGAGCCCTTTCATTCCCCTGGATCCTGACAATTCCAGCCTGCCTGTGGGTGCGTTGGAATACCGGTTCGTTAATACCGGCAACAAGGAGGTGGAAGCCATGTTCTCATACAATTCAGTGAATTTTATGGAACTTCAGCTTCCCTATCCTCAGAACATTAACCAGCAGACAGGGGAAAAAAATTTTGTAAAGCCTTATCCGAACGGATTCATCTTGGGCAACAAAGGGACAGAGACCGTCCCCGGCGGAGAGTTTGCCATTTTTACTGACGATGACCATACCGTGGTGGACCATTGCTGGTTCAGAGGGACCTGGTACGACCCGCTTACCATTACCTGGAAACACATCGAGGAAGCAGAACCGCGGGTGGTACCGCCGGTGGATCACGGAGCTCCCGGTGCTTCCCTTTTTGTACCTTTTGTCCTCAAACCGGGCGAAGAAAAGGTGATCCGCCTGATGCTTACCTGGTATGTGCCGAATTCCACCCTCAGGTCGGGAGGGTCCGATTTCGAGCGTCTGTACCTCGACGACGAGGTGGAAGGTATCGCATCAGGCGATTATTGCTCGAATTACTACTGCCCCTGGTACGGAAAACGGTTTAAGAGCATTACCGAACTTACCTCGTACTGGCAGACTGAATATGATGACCTGAAAAAGCGCACAGAACAGTTCACGGAGAGCTTTTATGGCACCACCCTGCCCGATGAGGTGAAAGAGGCAGTCGCTGCCAACCTCACCATCCTCAAGTCGCCTACAATACTGCGACAGTGTGATGGTACGCTCTGGGCGTGGGAAGGGTGTAAGGACAATGTGGGTTGCTGCTTTGGTACCTGTACCCATGTGTGGAACTATGCCCAGTCCATTCCCCATCTTTTTCCTTCCCTGGAACGTTCGATGCGTGAGGCAGAATATTTTCATGCCCTGGCTGAGGATGGGCACCACACTTTCAGGATCGGGATCCCGATCAGAGATACGGGCCATGAATTTCCTTCTGCGGCCGACGGCCAACTGGGTGAGATCATGAAGGTGTATAGGGAATGGCGAATCTACGGTAACGAAGAATGGATCAGGACCATGTTCCCTAGGGTCAGGCTGAGCATGGATTATTGCATCAGGGAATGGGATCCGAGGGAGACCGGTACACTCGAGGAACCACACCATAACACCTATGATGTGGAGTTCTGGGGCCCCGACGGCATGTGTACCAGCTTCTACCTTGGCGCCCTTAAAGCGGTGATCCTGATGGGGGAATACCTTGGCGAGGATGTTTCCCGTTACCAGGTATTGCTCGAAAAGGGGACCAGGTCCATGGAGGAAGAACTGTACGACGGGGAGTATTTTTACCAGAAGATCATGGTCGAGGGACTGAATTCACCCGATCCCATTGCAACAGTCGGGAAAACCCTCCGTTCTACCTATTCCGAAGAAGCCAAAGTCATCCTGAGGGAGGAGGGACCCAAATACCAGTATGGTAAAGGTTGTCTTTCCGACGGGATCCTCGGGTTCTGGATCGCCAAGGTCTCAGGGATCGACGAACCTATCATCGATGAGAACAAGGTGAAAAGCCACCTGGTTGCCGTTCATAAGTACAATTTCAAGAAGGATCTGAGTGACCATGCCAATCCACAGAGGCCCACTTTTGCCATGAAAAACGACGGGGGATTGCTCCTGTGTTCCTGGCCCAAAGGCGGAAAACTCTCGCTTCCTTTTGTATACAGCAACGAGGTATGGACAGGTATCGAATACCAGGTGGCGTCCCACCTGATGCTTGAAGGTTATGTGGATGAGGCACTTGAAATTGTTAGGGCATGCCGCAAGCGATATGACGGATCGGTTAGGAACCCGTTCAATGAATATGAATGCGGGCACTGGTATGCCAGGGCCATGGCTAGTTACGGTCTGATCCAGGGCCTGACCGGAATCCGTTATGATGCCGTTACACGGACCCTGTACATCGATTCCCAGATCGGGAACAATTTCGACAGTTTTTTCTCCTGCGGGAGTGGTTATGGCAATGTGGGGCTGGAGAACGGGAAACCCTATGTGAGGTTGGTGGCAGGAACCATGGACATTGAAAAATGCGTGGTTTCAGGAGAAGAAGTCCCTGTACCTGAAGTGACCGTATTGAACCAGTATGAACTCAAAAAACCAATTCCGGGTGATGAAACCACTGAATAAGATCTTGCAATTGTCCGCACTAGTGCTGCTCCTGCTGGCAACGAAGGGCTGCTTTGTTAGGGAACATGCTGTCCGTTTGGAGGATCTTGTAACTGAAATGACGGATAGGGGGGCACTTACAGAATTTCCCGATCCCCCTTATGTTTGCAAACAGTTCAGCAGTTACAACCGTACCTCTGTAAAACCCGGGGATTATACCTGGTTTGCCAACCTGGACAACAATTATTTCATCAGGGTGGAAGAGAACCAGGGAAGAAGGGAATTCGTGCTGTTCGATGCGGAAGGTCCCGGGGCAGTGGTCAGGTTCTGGGCTACTTTCAGTAATTATAAAAAAACAGGAATCCTTAGGTTCTACTTTGACAATGAGACAGATCCGCGGATAGAAGGTGAGGCCATGGACATAATCAGCGGAGGGAAACTGGTGGACTGGCCACTGTCGTTCTCTGTATCTGAGGAAACTGAATACCTCAGGCGCGGTCACAACCTTTACCTTCCCATCCCGTATGGCAAACACCTGAAAATCACCTATGAATCGCCGGGGATCAAAGAAGCCAGGGACGGGGTGGATGAGGCTCCGCACCGGAATTCCGAGCAATTCTATTACCAGATCAATTACCGCAGTTATGATCCTTCGGTAAAGGTCGAAACTTTCTCCATGGAACAGCTTGAATCCAGTGCTGAAGTGATAGAAGAAACCCTTGAAAAGATCGGGAACCGTGACAGGGGACTCGAAGGGGTGGACCTGGAAACCCTCGATCTTTCAGGAATGCTCGGGCCCGGTGAAGAAAAGGAAGTGAGCCTCGAAGGGGAGAAGGCAGTGAGGAAACTGCAACTGAAAATCAGTGCTGCTGACCTTCCACAGGCCCTTCGCTCCACCGTCATCGAGATCGCATTTGACGGGAAACGCACCGTATGGGCTCCGGTTGGTGACTTCTTCGCAACCGGATACCAGATCATCCCTGCAGCCACGTGGTACCATGAGGTCCAGGCCGACGGAACCCTTTCAGTATACTGGATCATGCCCTTCAGGGAAAAAGCGGTGATCAGGCTGAAGAATCTCGGACAGCAGGAGGTGAAGATCGAAAATGCCGAGCTGGATGCCTCAGCCTGGGAATGGACCGAACGGACCATGTACTTCGGATCGTCATGGTATCAGAACACCAGGATCGATACCGGCCTGGAGAAAGACAGGGACGGGCATGGCGAATTCTATGATGTGGAGTATGCCAGACTTGAAGGAAAAGGAGTATACGTGGGTGATGCTGTTGCCCTATTCAACTGTTCACCGGCATGGTGGGGAGAGGGGGACGAAAAGATCTTCGTGGACAATGAGCCATTCCCCTCTCATTTCGGGACGGGTACGGAAGATTATTACGGTTATGCCTGGTGCCGGCCTGAGCCTTTTGTACATCCGTTTATTGCACAGCCCGATGGATCAGGGAACCTCTCCGTGGGGTATACCCTCGACATGCGTTTCAGGGTACTCGATGCCATCCCCTTCAGGGAAAAATTACAGTTCGATATGGAAATGTGGCATTGGGGATATACCATCATGAACCACGCACCGGTAACCTACTGGTATATCATGCCCGAAACAGAGATCGGGATAAGCCCTGACATAGAGGGGGCGAAAGAACCCGTGGTCCTACACAGGGAGCAGATCTTTCCGCCTGTGATGGATCAGGACGGGATTATTCAGGGAGAAGACCTGGTTGTGGAAGAGACTACCGGGAACAGCATGGCACGGATCAGGCCTGTGCCTGTACCCGGCAAGCCCAAATGGACCCGTTCCATGATGGCCTGGAACAATATAGGGAACGGCGATCTCATAAGATTGCGATTCGATAGTGAAAAGACCGGGAAGTACGGATTGGAACTCCTTCTGTTAAGCGGTGAAGGGAAAGTTAGATTCAGCATCAGCCTGAACGGGAAAACCCTGCTTTCAGGTTATACCCTGGATACATCTGCTCCTGAAGAGAAATGGATCAGCCTGGGTGCCGTCGACCTAAGTGAAGGTCCCAACCAGCTGGAAATTAAAATGCTGGATTCGGAACAGATGCAGAGGAGATTGTTTGGAGTAGATATTTTGCAGTTCGAAAAGTACTAAAGCATCCAACAGGTAAGGGCAGTTAGTGCACGAGTACGTTTCATATCGCAGGTTTTTTGCTAGGATGTGGAATCCGGGATGCCTGAATTTCAAAAAATTGTTTGTCTCATGAATAATTTCAAAAAATTGTTTGTTTCATGAATATCACGTTGAATGTCAGGGGGTTCCTGCTGCCCGGAATGGCGCTGACTGCCATTGGGGGATGCAGCAGCCCGCAACAAGGATTACCGAATATCCTCATCTGTATCGCCGATGATGTATCCTACCCGCATATGGGAGAAGCCTGCAGCTGGGTGAACACACCGGGTTTTGACAAAGTGGCCCGGGAAGGCCTGTATTTTACCAATGCCTATACTCCCAATGCCAAATCGGCTCCTTCGCGTTCCTGCATCATCACGGGAAGGAATTCCTGGCAACTAAAAGAGGCGGCCAACCATTTCTGTTATTTCCCGGCCGAATTCAAAACCTACCCGGAAGTGCTCGGCGAGCACGGCTATTACACGGGATATACAGGGAAGGGCTGGGCCCCCGGTGACCCCGGAATTGTGAACGGAAAGCCCAGGGAACTTCTTGGTAAAGCCTGGAATGAATTGCGTACCGATCCTCCCACGAAGGCTATTTCGCGGATCGATTATGCAGGAAATTTTAAGCAGTTCTTTGAGAATAAACCTGAAAGCCAACCTTTCTGTTTCTGGTACGGGGGACATGAACCCCATCGTAGGTATGAATACGGTTCATCAATACGGGCAGGGAAGAAAACATCCGATGTGGACCAGGTCCCGCGATTTTTCCCCGATATGGAAGCCGTACGTACCGATATGCTCGACTATGCGCTGGAGATCGAGTATTTTGATCTCCATCTGCAGCGGATTCTGCAATTCCTTGAGGAAAAGGGCGAACTTGACAATACCGTGGTCATCGTGACAGCCGACAACGGCATGCCTTTCCCGCGTGCAAAAAGCGATGAATACGAATATTCCAACCACATGCCCATGGCGGTCATGTGGAAGAACGGGATCATACATCCTGGAAGGACAGTGAGCGATTATGTCAGTTTCATTGACTTTGCACCCACTTTTCTCGAACTTGCCGGCGTTCCATGGGAGGAAAGCGGTATGCAGCCATCTCCCGGTCAGAGCCTGCTTCCGGTATTCAGGGATAAGGTGAAAGAGGGCACGTTCAGGGAATTCCTGCTGATAGGTAAGGAAAGGCATGATGTGGGAAGACCCGATGACCTGGGATATCCCATTCGCGGGATCATCAGGGAGGGCTGGTTGTACCTGGTCAATTACATGCCCGAACTCTGGCCGGCAGGGAATCCGCAGACCGGGTATCCCACAGTAGGCGGAAGTCCTACAAAAACCATTATTCTCGATAACCGGGAGGATCCTGATTCGGCCCACTTCTGGCAATGGTCTTTCGGCAAAAGGCCCGGGGAAGAACTTTATCACATCAACCAGGATCCCGATTGCCTGGATAACATGGCTGAGAAGGGGGAGTATGCAGACCTGAAAGCCCTGCTCAGGGAAAAGATGGAAAGCGAACTCATTCGCCAGGATGATCCAAGGATGTTCGGACAGGGTGATGTGTTCATGAACTATCCATACACGGATAAACGGTGGAGGAATGGTTATCAACGGATCGTGATCGAAAAAGAGGACCTGGTCTTTCCATGGATCAACCGCTCGGATATAGAACCTGATTTTAGAACGGAATAAACCGGTAATGATACGGAGATCATTCATTTTCGTTGTGATGGCCGGCTGCCTGTCCGTTGGGATGACATCCTGCGGGGTGAGGGATAGGAATGGCCCGGAACTACCGGGTCGTTACATGCTTGGAAAATCCGATCTGCTTGACAAGATAAAAGGCGGATGGGTAGGCCAAACGATCGGGGTGACCTATGGGGCCCCAACCGAATTCAATTATAACTCCAGGATCATCCCCGACAGTGTGGAGATTCCCTGGCCGGAAAACGGATATGGCCTTTACTGGTGGCACCATAAGAAAAAGACAGGTCTTTATGATGATGTTTATATGGACCTTACCTTTGTTGATATCTATAACAGGTATGGGCTGGATGCCCCGGTGGATTGTTTCGCCATGGCCTTTGCACGGGCTGACTATCACCTTTTCCATGCGAACCAGGCTGCACGATATAATATCCTCTCCGGGATCATGCCTCCGGTTTCGGGCCACTGGCAGAATAACCCGCATGCCGATTGTATCGATTTTCAGATCGAATCGGACTTTGCAGGTCTGATGTCGCCGGGAATGCCGGTCACCTCATCGGAGATCTGTGACAAGATTGGCCATATTATGAATTATGGTGACGGATGGTACGGCGGAGTATATATTTCGGGGATGTATTCCCTGGCTTTCCTGACCGATGATATTGGTTTTATTGTGAATGAAGCACTGAAGTCCATTCCTGAAAAGAGCGATTTCCGCCGATGCATTGAAGATGTGATCGGTTGGTGCGGTGAGTATGAGGACTGGAAGGATACCTGGCAGGCACTGGAAACCAAATGGGGGAACGACCTCAGCTGTCCGAAGGGCTTCGAGGAGCCTTTCAATATCGAGGCCAAAATGAATGCAGCATACGTGGTCATGGGGTTATTGTACGGTGAAGGAAACTTCGGCAGAACGATCGATATTGCTGCGCGCTGTGGACAGGATTCTGACTGCAACCCGGCAAGTGCGGGGGGGATCCTCGGAACTGTCACAGGCTACAGCCGGATTCCTGAAAAATGGATGAACAACATCAGGGAGGTGGAGGATCTGAACTTCCCGTTCACGGAGATTTCGCTGAATGAGGTTTATGACATGAGCCTGGAACATGCCCTTGAACTGGTGGAACGCGGCGGCGGAACTGTCGGTGAAGAGGTGGTGGAGATCCTCTGCCAGGCTCCCGAACCCGTGAGGTATGAGAAAAGTTTTGAAGGAATGATCCCCGTTCTGAAAAAAGAACTGAACATGTTTCCCGGCGGAGAGAAGTTTAGCTTTCCCTTCGAGGGAAAGGGGATTGTTCTCACGGGACAGATCAGGTCGGGTAGGAGTGATACCAGCGATTATGTAGGCAAGGCATTGGTTCATATTGACGGTGAATTCGCCGATACACTTTATCTGCCTGCCGATTTCAGGAAAAGAAAATTTGACATTTACTGGAACTTCAGTCTGGAAGACGCCCCGCACAGGCTGGAGATGACCCTGCTTAATCCCGATGAGGGAAAGCCGCTGGAACTGGGTACGGCAGTTATCTATGCAGCCAGGAAATAAGTTCCTGGCCCCGGAACCGATGGCTATTTCTCAAACCATACAATTATACGACAGGAATAGAATGACAGATATGAGATTGAAAAAGATTGGTCACAGCCTGGTCCCCTCTCTTCCCGGTGGCATGGCAACACTTCTGCCTGCCACGCTACTACTGTCCGGTTGTGGCGCACAGCAGGGAAAAGAGTCCCTTAGACCGAACATCCTTATTTGCATGCTTGACGATGCTTCTTTCGATCACATGAGTGCCTATGGTTGTTCTTACGTGAACACCCCCGCCTTCGACAGGGTGGCAAAAGAGGGACTGCTTTTTATGAATGCCTATACTCCGAACGCCTTGAGTGCCCCCTCCAGGGCATGTATCATCACCGGGAGGAATCCCTGGCAGCTGGAGGCAGCATCCAGCCAGTTCTCTTTCTTTCCCTCCCAATACAAAACATTCCCGGAAGCTCTTAGAGAAAATGGATATGTTACCGGTCTCACCGGAAAGGGCTGGGTGCCGGGAGATCCGGGAGAGAAAGACGGTAAACCCCGGCTGCTGATCGGGGAATCGTGGGACAGTATAAAAATCAAGCCCCCTGCCTCGGGGATATCAAGGATCGATTATGCATCCAATTTTGCCCGGTTCCTGTCAAATGTGCCTGAAGGGAAGCCCTGGTTTTTCTGGTGCGGTTCGCATGAACCACACAGGAAATACGAATATGGCAGCGGGATTGAAAAAGGAGGGAAAGACCCTGAATCGGTTAATGATATTCCTTTTTTTCTGCCCGATTCGCTGATAACCCGGACAGATATACTGGATTATATCTTCGAGATCGAATATGCCGACAGCCATTTCATGGCCTGCCTGAACCTTCTTGAAGCAAAGGGACAGCTTGATCATACACTGGTGATTATAACTTCCGACAACGGTATGCCATTCCCCCGCATCAAAGCGAACGCTTATCAGAATTCCCTGCACATGCCGATGGCCATCATGTGGAAGAAAGGGATCAGCAATCCCGGCAGGAAGGTAAATGACCTGGTGAGTTTCATTGACCTGGCGCCCACATTCCTGGAGATGGCAGGCATCCCGTTCAGCGATTCAGGGATGGAGCCTTTCCCGGGGAAAAGCCTCCGTCGCATTTTCAGGGATGAACCACCGGCAGCGGAGAGCCCTGATTATCTCCTGGTGGGTCAGGAAAGACAGGGGAACAGCCGGCCTGAAAACACGGGTTATCCCATCAGGGGACTGGTGAGCCATGATTACCTTTACCTGAAGAACCTGAAGCCCGGTCGCTGGCCGGTGGGCAATCCCGAAACCGGGTACATGAACTGCGATGCCTCACCGGTCAAATCGCTGGTACTCGACCTTTACAGGCAGGGAAAGGAAAGAAAATACTGGGACATGGCCTTCGGGAAAAGAGACAGTGAGGAACTCTACAGGATCAGCACCGACCCTGAATGCATGATAAACCTGGCCGAAGACCCCCTGTTCGCGGAGGTGAAAGATTCCCTCAACCTTATCCTCATGAACGACCTGCAGGAACAGGCCGATCCCAGGGTACTCGGGAACGGGGATGTCTTCGAAACTTATCCCTTCAGCCTTGACCTGCTCAACAATTTTTACGAGAAATACATGGATGGAACATACAAGAAAGGAAAGGTGGGCTGGGTCAGCATCAGCGATTATGAGGATCCCGGTTTCCATTTTGGATACAGGGCCACGGAAAAACAGAAAAACCCTGAAAAATAACCTGCTGGTATTTGCTACATGAAGAACTAACCTAACAGACATGAGAAAAAAGAACCTGATGATGATTTGCCTGTCCTTCGCCGTACTGTCTCTTCAGACCGGCAATACCCAGGGTCTACTCGATGAGCTCAAAGCACTCTCTGCCATTGGTGATCTTCCTGTGTACCTTGAAACCGGACCCGTCGAACAGTTTTCCAGTTATGATAGGACCGGAAACAACGACGACGGGTTCAACGGGACCTATTCGTTTATCCGTATGGAAGGGGACAAACAGGTGATCGCCGAGATGACCGGGCCGGGTGTGATCAACAGGATCTGGACCCCCACACCCTCGGCAGATACGATCGAATTTTATTTTGACGGGGAGAAGGTGCCACGGATCGCCATGCCCTTCGACGAACTATTCACTTCTGACCGTTTCCCTTTTTTATCACCGGTCTGCGGGTATGAAGTGGGGGGATATTACTGTTACCTGCCCATCCCGTACAGCAAGTCATGCAAGGTGCTTTTCAGGGGGAAAATGCTGTTTTACCAGTTGCAATACCGGAGCTATCACAAAAAGACGAGGATCAGCAGCTGGCCTGCAGAATGGAGCAGAGAAGAAAAAGATGCATTGCATGCTGCGGTGGACCTGTGGAATGATTATGGGGAGAATATTCTTTCGAAATGTTACGGGAAGCCGGTGATGGAAACGGTGACCGCCAGGATAAGGCCCGGGGAGACCATTCCCCTTTTTGAAAGGAACAGTGGGGGCAGGATCGTGGGAATAGAAGTGGAAGGACTCGACAATATTGACCGCAAAGACAACAATCTGGTATTGATGGCCAGGTGGGACGGGGAGGAGGAGTATGCCATTCATGCCCCCCTGAAAGACCTTTTCGGATATTTTTTCGGGGAGAGAAGCATGCGTTCCCTGCTGGCCGGTGCATCAGGAAATAGTTCCTATATCTACTATCCCATGCCTTTTTCGGGATCGGCCAGGCTGGAACTGTCCAGACTGGGTGATGTCGGGGTAGGAACGGAAACCGTCCTGAACTTCAGGATCTATTACCTGGATGAGCCCAGGCAGAAAAACGAAGGGAAATTCTATGTGCATTGGCGCCGGGAGAACAGGCCGGCTGAGGGCCAGCCCTATTCCATTCTTTCCGGGTACGAGGGAAAGGGGCATTATGTAGGTACCATTCTTGCCTGTCAGGGATTGCTTAAAGGGACTACCGGTTATTTCGAAGGAGATGACCAGACCATTACCGACGGGAAACTCCGCCTTCACGGGACCGGCAGTGAGGATTATTTCAACGGTGGCTGGTATCTGATTCCTGACAGGTGGGACATGGCCCACAGCATGCCCACCCATGGTTGCCTGGGGTATGTGAATGCACTGAGCCGTACAGGCGGGTTCCGGCACTACCTGGCAGATAAACTGAATTTCAATGAGGATTTCAGTCTGACCATCGAGCATGGCCCTGAAGGGAACCGGTTCCCCGTGGATTACCGATCGGTGGCTTTTTTTTATGGTGAATATCCTGTAAGCCAAGAGGACCCTGCCGTTGCACTTGTTTCATACCCGGAACCGCCGGCCCTGAAATACCAGGCTTACCTGTTGAATATCCTCGCTTTCAGGAATGGTGTGCTTGAAAATGGGAACAGGATAGGTCGCAAGCGGGTCCTGACCCTGAAGACAGGTGGCGGAAATGAACCCATGCTTATGAAAGTCAGCCTTGAGGCACCTGATGATGGTGTTTACAAACTGTATGCCTCCTATTACAAAGGACCAGGTTCGGGACAGATCAGGTTCAAGCAGCGCCAGGTGATCCTGACTGACTGGATTAATGTCCAGTCCCCAGAGTATCTGTATATTGAAAAGGAGTACATAGGGAACCTGCAGGTCAGGAACGGATCGGCCACCCTCACCATTCACCTGCAGGGGAATGCCGGGACAACTTTTTACCTTAACGAGATCCAGATGGAAAAAATGGGAGGGGAGTGAGACAAGATCAAACAGATGATGCTGAACCTATAAAACCAAAACCAACCATGAAAAAAACAAAGCACCAACTGGTATTTCTGCTTTTTCTGGCTTCAGGCCTGATCATGCAGTCCTGCGGAAGAGATTCCGTTACACTGGAATCCCTGCTCGATGAAATGGTTGACCGAGAACAGCTGGCAAGGCTGCCCGAGATCCCCTATACATTGAAGCAGTTCAGCAGTTACGACAGGGGAGCGGTGGCACCTGGTCGGCCGGGCTGGTTTGCGAACTCTGACAGGACCATGTTCATCAGGGAAGAAATGAACCAGGGAAGGAAGGAATATGTCATGGCCGATACGGAAGGTCCCGGGGCCATTGTCAGGGTATGGATGACTTTTGCAGGGGAGAATTCGGGAAACGGCATCCTCCGTTTCTATTTTGATGGAGATACCATCCCTGAAATTGAAGGGACCGCGTTCGATGTGATCAGCGGCGGACAGCTTGTTGGGGAACCCCTTGGTTCATCGGTGTCTGACCTCTCTCCTTATGAGAACCGCGGACACAACCTGTACCTTCCGCTTCCCTACCAGAAGCACTGCAAGATCACTTATGAAAGCAACAACATAACTAATTACGGGAACAAGGGAAACACCGGTGAGAGTGTGTACTACAACATCAACTACAGGACCTATCCTGAAGGGACGGCGGTTTCCTCTTTCAGCCTTGAAAGACTTAAGGCTGCTTCTTCAAAAGTGGAACAGGTTCGGGAGATCCTACTTAAGCGGGAGACAGGGCTTGAAAAACTGAATCTCTCCGTGAACGAGATCGGGGGGACGATCAAGCCCGGTAAAGAATGGACGGCTGGTTTTGAAGGACCCTCTGCCATCAGGTACATTAGGCTGCAACTCGATGCGGAAAACCTTGAGCAGGCCCTGCGCAGTACAGTGCTGAAGATGGAATTCGACGGGGAACAGGGTATATGGTGCCCTGTAGGCGATTTTTTCGGAACCGGATACCAGATCAGGCCGTTGAATACCTGGTACGCCAGGGTGGATGAAAATGGGACTATGGAGGCATATTGGGTCATGCCTTTTGAGAAAACGGCTACCCTGAGCATTATGAATACCGGCGGGCAGGAGGTGGAGGTCGCGGGTCAGGCAGGACTTTCTGCCTGGAAATGGGATGACCGGAGCATGCATTTCAGGTCGTCCTGGCACCAGTTCACGAATATCTTCACGCGTGAAGGAATGACTGCAGAAAGTGAGGGAAGTCCTTTTGACATCAATTACGTTGACCTTTCTGGAAAAGGTGTATATGTGGGAGACGGTCTGGTGTTGTTCAATACTTCCTACATCTGGTGGGGTGAAGGCGACGAGAAGATATACGTGGACGGCGAGGATTTTCCCTCCCATTTCGGGACGGGAACGGAGGATTACTACGGTTATGCCTGGGGCGGGCGCTCGAAGCGATTCAGCAACCATCCCTTTATCGCCCAGCCTGATGAAAGTGGCAATGCAGCTCCTGGATACGTGGTTAACCTCCGTTACAGAATCCTGGATGCCCTGCCTTTTAATGAAAGCCTGGAGGTGGACATGGAACTCTGGCACTGGCATGCCACGTGGATAAATTATGCCCCGGCGACCTATTATTACATGCGCCCGGGAGGGAGCACCAACATCGTGCCCGATACGGAGGGTGCCAGGGCGAAGGTGGCACTGAAGAGTACGGATATCATTCCCAACAGACTGAAGAACGGGAAGATCGAAGCCGAGCACATGGCGTTTCGCAATTCCTGTGGCAACAGGAAGGGCAGCATGGGCATTACCCCCTTCGGGGATGTTCCCCTGAGCGGCAACCTGCGGGTGGTATGGCAGGATGGACAGCCCGGAGATACGATCTATTTCAACTTTGTGTCGGAGATGGAAGGCATGTTCGGACTGCAGGCTGATTTTTGTAACGGTCCTGCTTTTGGGAGGTTTAAGGCCCTGCTGAACGGGAGGGAACTGTCCAGTGGTATCCTTCTGCATTCATCTTCACCATCTATGCGGACCGTCAAACTTGGGCAGGCCATGATCCGGATGGGGGAAAATACCCTGGCCTTTGTGGTGATGCCCGGGCAGGGGAAACGGCATCTGTTTGGGATGGATGTTCTGCTGTTAAAACAGGAATGAACCTCAGGATTCCCAAGTGGAAAAGTGTGTACATTTCCACTGGGTCCTAAGCCTTACATTTGATCGGTTAATTTGTTATGGATAGAGTAGGCTGATAAACGTAGTAAAAATTAAACGATTAAACACATGTTCATATTTTTGAAAACCCCAACATGGTGCAAAATCCGGGCTATAATGGATCGCTGAGATATAAACATTCTGAATTATTTGGCGGTACCTGTCAGCAAATATTTCATGGTTGCATGGGGAGGCAGGTACCCCAAATAATTCTGTTAAACAGAAATCTGTTGAGAGATATGAAGCTTAGATATTTCCTGTTGATTCTGGTGATTTTCCTGCCTCCAAATATGCCGTGCAGGAGCCAGAACCGGTACGGACACCTGATAGAGACAAAAAAACAGGTTCCTTCCTCCTGGATGGAGAGTTACAGGGTGAAGGGCCCGCAAAAGATATACACCGGCGAAGAACTGAAAACCATCGGTATGCCCTGTGGGGGCATCGCTGCAGGACAGCTCTATGTCAGGGGAGACGGGACCCTTGCCTGCTGGTGGATCGCTAACAATGCCTACAACACTGGTTATGGCATTGACCATTTTATGGATTTCAACACCGCCCTGGGTCCATGGAAGGTGTGCTACCAGACCTATGAACCCTTCAGCTATATCAAACAGGGATTCGATATCGTGGTCAATGACGGGACCACTGTTACCAGGAAACACCTGAATAGAAACGATTATGACCATATCGGGTTTATCGGGGAATACCCTGTGGCAGAGATCCGTTACAGGGACAGGAAAGATCCCCTCCCCGTGGAGGTGGACCTCGAGGTCTTTTCCCCGTTTGTCCCGCTGAACAGCAAAGAATCGGCCCTGCCTGCGACTATTCTCCGGTTCACACTCTGTAATCTCTCTGAAAAAACCGTTACCGCAGAACTCCAGGGATATTTGCAGAACATGGTCATGCTCGACTTGAAAAATTATGTAAAAGGTCAACACCGGAACAGGTTCGTCCGGACACCGGGAGTGTCTTCACTCTACATGGATTTTGTTGGAGGAGATAAGAAAACGGAAGGCAATTTCCAACCGTTCATATTCGAGGATTTTGAGGACGGGGATATGGCTGGCTGGACCATGACCGGGAATGCCTTCGGAAAAAAAGCGGCCGATATTACCGGAGGACCTGAGTTTGAAGGTCTGAAGTATATCCATTCCGGTGCTTTCAACAGGGAAGGAACAGGCAGACTCGTTTCCGAGGGGTTCACGGTGGAGAAGGATTACATCAGTTTCCTTGTCAGCGGGTACACCAGGCTTGACAGGGTCAATGTGAACTTGCTTATCGACGGGGAAATGGTCAGGCAAACCTCAGGCGACGGCGGCAATGAGGTCAAGCTTGTCAACTGGGATGTCAGGGAATTTCATGGCAGGACCGCGCAAATCGTGATTAACGACCTTTCTTCCAGTCCTTCGCATTTTATCGCGGTGGACAGGATCCTTTTCTCCGATTTTCCTGTGTACATTGGCAAGGATCTGGAGCACCATGCCTTTAACGGGAATGTGGCCCTGAGCCTCATAGGGGATTACGGCAGAGTGATCCCCAACCTCAACGGGCGATCCAATACCCTCCCCCTCGGGGATACCCTCACCGGCGGGGTGAACTGTTCCGTTGATCTCAGGCCCGGTGAGATCAGGAAAGTGACCTATGTTCTTTCCTGGTATTTCCCGAACCGGCCGGCACGTCTCGACGGGAACAACTGGACCAAACCCATATATTTCAAAGGGGAGAAGATCGGGAATATGTATGCCAACTGGTTCTCTTCTTCCATCGATGTGGCCAGGTATGTGAACGAACATTTCGACAGACTGAAAGACGAGACCTACCGGTTCCGGCA
>DQWH01000137.1 GCA_011042635.1 Bacteroidota bacterium
TCAGACAACGGTACCTGTTGTTCGATGCCGGAACAGAGATTCTTTCCACGCATGGCGATTCATCAAGGCTGAACTATAAGCTGGGGGTGGACTACGGGTATACCCAGGACCTGTACAGCAACCAGCAGCATGCTTTCCGGTTTGCCGGATCGGGCTTTACCTCTTTTGTAAAGGGTATTGCAGGGCTGGACCTGCAGGTGGATCATTACCGGAGGGTGCCTGAAGCTGCCTTTGGTAACAATACCCTGGTATCGGTATTCCCCTGGTGGATAAAAAACACGCCCGAGTACCGGCTACAACTCGGTTTGAATGTTACGGTGGATCACGGAAACTCTCATTGGTGGCATTTCTATCCCACGGCCATGCTGCAGTTCCGGGTGATCGAGAGAATACTGGTTCCCTATCTGGGAGTGAGAGGGTATGTGGAGGCCAACGATCTGCGAAAGGTGGCTATGGAGAATCCGTTTATCATGCCCGGGCTGACGGTGAAAAATTCCGATCACAACATGGAGTTTTACGGAGGGATCAAGGGGAATATGGGTTCTCATGTGGCATTTACCCTCCGGGCATCCTATGCTCTGGTCAGTGATGCCTATTTCTTTGTAAACGATACTATTACGGAACTCTCGAACCAGTTCGATGTGGTGTATGACGACCTGGAGGAGGTGGATTACTACGGGGAATTGCTGTTCCGGGTGGCCGACCGGTGGGATGTGCTGCTCAAGGGGAATTATTACCAGCATACCACTGCTGTGGAGGAAAAGGCCTGGCACCGTTACCAGTATGACGGAACTCTGTCGGTAAAATACAACATCAGGGACAAGATACTGCTGTCGGCCGACCTGCTGGCATATGGTCCGCGGTGGGCCAGATCATGGGATCCTGTGGCCGATCCGATCCATCTGAAAGGATACCTGGATATGAATCTGGGTATTGAATACCGGTATACCAAAATACTGAGCGGATTCGTTACCCTGAACAACCTGGCAGCCGCACGTTACAAGGCATGGAACCAGTATCCCATGCAGCGGTTTTTCATGCTTTTTGGGTTTTCGTATTCCCTGTGAAAACACGATCGGAAAATTGTTCATTCCCTGTTGAAAAATAGCATGAAATATCCGGGTTTAAATCCCTGATAATCACTAAAATTTAGTATATTTGCCGTGACTGGAATGCAGTATATAAAAGATGACATAAAATACAGAATATCAATATAGTGCAGGTTGAGTACAATCCCCCTTGCAGAAAACAGGTTTTCCCCCCACAAAACCGGTGCATATCAGGTTGAAGAATGAATAAATAGAATATTGATCATTGATGGAAAAATAGAATTTTTCTGCAATGATATTTGGTTGAATTATTAGGAGATACGCTTATGTCAGAAGAGAAGAAGGTCCCTGTCAGCATGTATTCTGCTGAGAATATCCAGGTCCTGGAAGGACTGGAGGCGGTGAGGAAACGCCCCGCCATGTACATTGGCGATGTCAGTGTGAAAGGGCTGCATCATCTGGTCTATGAAGTGGTGGATAATTCCATTGATGAGGCCCTGGTGGGTTATTGTTCCAACATTGAAGTAACGATCAATCAGGACGGGTCGGTTACTGTGGCCGACGACGGCAGGGGTATCCCCATCGATTACCATGAAAAGGAAAAAAGATCGGCTCTGGAAGTGGTAATGACCGTGTTGCATGCCGGAGGGAAATTCAACAAGGATTCCTACAAAGTTTCCGGGGGGCTGCATGGAGTGGGTGTGTCATGTGTGAATGCTCTTTCCGAACGACTCATAGCCGAAGTACACCGTGACGGGAAGATCTGGTTCCAGGAGTACAGGCAGGGGAAACCCCTGGCCCCGGTAGCGGAGAAGGGAGAAACCGACAAAACCGGTACCATCATTACCTTTTATCCCGATCCTTCCATTTTTACCACAACGGTTTTCAACTTTGAGATCCTGGCATCGCGCCTGCATGAGCTGGCATTCCTGAACAAGGGGATCAGGCTGAAGATTACCGATATGCGTGAAACTGAGAACGGGAACGGGAACGGAAATGGGAACGGGAACGGCCACCGCACGGAAGAATATTTTTCCGAGGAAGGACTGAAGGAATTTGTGGAATATCTCGACGTGAACCGGGAGAGGCTGATCGAGGATATCATTACAATAGAAACAGAAAAGAGCGGGATCCCGGTGGAGCTGGCCCTGCAGTACAATACCTCCTTTTCTGAAAATGTGCATACCTATGTGAATAATATCAACACCATTGAAGGAGGTACGCATCTGGCCGGCTTCAGAAGAGGATTGACACGCACGCTGAAAAATTATGCTGATAAATCGGGATTGCTGGCAAAACTCAAATTCGATATCAACGGGGATGATTTCCGGGAAGGCCTTACTGCCGTGCTTTCGGTAAAGGTGCAGGAACCCCAGTTCGAAGGACAGACCAAAACCAAGCTGGGCAATTCGGAAGTTATGGGTGCCGTTGATCAGGCGGTGAGCGCCTACCTGGCCAATTACCTGGAAGAACACCCCAGGGATGCCAAAGCCATTGTACAGAAAGTGATCCTGGCAGCCACGGCCCGGCATGCGGCCCGGAAAGCCCGCGAACTGGTGCAGCGGAAAAATGTGCTGTCAGGATCCGGTTTACCCGGGAAACTGGCCGACTGCGCCGAACGCGACCCCTCGAAATGTGAAATATTCCTGGTGGAGGGAGATTCCGCCGGAGGAACCGCCAAGCAGGGGCGCGACAGGAATTTCCAGGCCATCCTGCCCCTGAGGGGGAAGATCCTGAATGTGGAAAAGGCTATGCAGCACAAGATCTTTGAGAATGAGGAGATCAAAAATATTTTCCTGGCCCTGGGCGTTACCATTGGTACGGAAGAGGACAGCAAGGAACTGAACATGGAGGGATTGCGTTACGAAAAGATCGTGATCATGACCGATGCCGATGTGGACGGAAGCCATATCGCCACACTGATCATGACGTTCTTTTTCAGATACATGCAGGAACTGATCAAAAACGGGCATCTTTACATTGCCACTCCTCCTCTTTACCTGCTGAGAAAAGGCAAGACCGAGAGGTATTGCTGGACCGAGGAAGAAAGAAAGAAATTTGTGGAAGAAGTAGCAGGGGGCGAGGAAAACCAGGTGTCAGTACAGAGATATAAGGGTCTGGGTGAAATGAATGCCGAGCAATTGTGGCAAACTACCATGAACCCTGGAAACAGGATCCTCAGGCAGGTAACCATTGAAAGTGCCGCCGAAGCCGACAGGATCTTTTCCATGCTGATGGGCGATGAAGTGCCCCCCCGGCGTGAATTCATTGAAAAACACGCCAAATATGCCAATATTGATGCCTGATCATCCGAAGAAAAAAACCGGGGAATCACGCGGTTATATTGCATAGTACCATTTGAGTAAATTACCGGAAAAATGAAGTATTGGTTCCTGTTCTTTGCCTGGGGGATCCTGTTATTTCCCGTATGGTCGCAATCCCATGGGCCGACAGAAAAAGATATACTGAAAAAGCTGCGTGAAGGGCCGGAAGAAATAGTCTGGCCTCCGTATTCCGTCGAAGAGTCCCTGGCAGGTTCAAAGCTTGCTCCAATGGTACAGGTCTTTATCCGGGGGAGAGGTCCCTTTCTCTTTCTTCTCGATACCGGTTCGGATATTACCCTGTTCCGGGAATCCCTGGTTCAGGAGACCGGCCTCCCGGTCCGGGTAGCGGACGGGGAACTTCACGTAACCATGGTCGATGAAATGATGCTGGGAGACATCCGGTTTCGGAACTTCATGGTCGGTATCGGTTCATGGGAAGGACCGGTTGACGGGATACTGGGTTATCCTCTTTTTATGAAATTGCAGCTTACCATTGACCTGCCCCGTATGCGATATGCCCTGGAACCTTCGGGGGAAAAATCTTCGTCAGAAAACACCCTGAGAATGAACAGAGTGACAGAAGGGGTCCCGTCCTTTCCGGTACAGCTGGGGAACAGGCCGGCCGACATGATTGTTTCATCCGGACTGAGCGAATACATTCGTGTCCCCGAATCCGGGCTGGAATACTTCAACCTGAAATTACCCCCTGTGCCGGCGGTTTCCACTAACAGTTTCTCCGTGGATGAAGAGGTGACCATGGCCCGGGTCACCGATAATCTGGTTCTGGGTGAGCATATTGTCATGGAACCCATTCTTACCATAGGTCATTCAGGGGAATACCGGATCGGGTGTGGATTATTGAGATACTTCCGGGTGGTCCTCGACCCTGAAAACAAACAGATATCCTTTCTGCGGAACAGCGATATCCCGATTGAAGTTCCTCCGGTGCGGCAGCTGGGTTTTGTCCCCGGCCGGGATGAACGTGGCTGGATAGTGGAAAAATTGCTGCCCTGGTTCAGTGAACTGAATCTGAATATTCAGCCGGGAGACCGCATCCAGCGGGTTGAATCGCGTGATGCCGCCATGCTGACAGCAAACGACTGGGTGGAACTGGAAAGGCTGAACAATTACCTGGCACTGGTTCTTGAACGCGACGGGGAGGAGATCATACTGGATGTGCCTGTACGCATCATTCTTCCCTGACCGATTCCGGACACGGTCATTTTTTTCTCCTCTTGCCTGTCCGGGGAAAAAGGAAGGATGAACTGTATTTAGTACCTGTATCCGGCTTTTTGCAAATCCTGAAGGTTCCTGAAGGGTCTGGGAGGATCCAGGTAACGGGACAGGAAGGTATATATATCTAAGCGGATCTCCTTGGCCATTCTGGTATCGAGCCGGTCAAAGGAATGTCCCCCCGGAGCTTCCTGGAAAATTTTGTATTCGAATTGTTTCCCTTCGGCTTTCAGTGATTTGATCAGGTGCTCCACTTCCAGTACATTCACGTCGTCATCGCTCGTATTGGTGTGGATCAGCAGGGGTGTCTGGAGTTTTTCGGCGTTCCATGCAGGTGAGCGGCGCCTGTATTCTTCCACGTTCTCATGGGCCGTTTGCCCGATGTGGTAGTCGGCCGAGTACAGGTCGCGGTAACCCTGTGTCATGTATCCCATCCGGGCAATCAGGTCGCTGACAGGCACACCGGCAAAGGCCACCTTGTAATCATCGGGATGGTTGAAGATATTGAACAGGGTGATGAGCCCTCCATGGCTCCATCCGATGATGCCCACCCGGTTTTTGTCTATAAAGGGGTAGTTTTCGATCATGTAGTTTCTGCTGGAATAGACATCTTCCACTTCCAGCCCGCCGTAATCGATTTTCCGGTAATGGGCCGCTCCGTAACCTGTACTGCCGCGGTATTCGGCCGCCACGATCACATACCCTTGGGAAACCAGTTCCCTTACAATGTGGGTGTAATACGTGGTGAAATCCGCATGTACCCCTCCGTGCGGGAAAACGATCAGGGGATATTTCTTTCCGGGATCCAGGTCGCGCGGGAAAAAGATGTACGACCAGAATTTGACGGGATTTCCTGCGCCCATGGCGGTGGGATTGGGTTCTTTCCACAAAGGGGGGCCGTACATGTATACCTTGTCGATGACCGCCACATCGCCCACCCGTTTGAACCAGAGTACGTCGTCAATGTTTTTTTCCAGTACATCCAGCCGGTGGTTCAAACTTTCGAAAGCATGTTGTAACCGGCTGATTTCTTCGTGCAGGCCCTGATCGGTTTGTGCTTTCAGCAGAGTGGCCGACATCAGGGCTATGCCCAGGGTAATCCAGGTCTTTTTCATGGTCATGATGATTTAATCCTTTTAAACAACCTTTAAATATAGCCATTTTGCCATTAAACAGGGAAGCCGGCAACCGTATTTAAGAAAGAACAGGTAACAGGTAGCTGCTCGTGGCTTGCCCGGTTCGGGTATTTGCCGCCTCACACCGTGATGGTGCCTGAGAAAACATGAACCGCCGGACCGGTAAGCCAGATATTCTGAAAGATACCCTCCCTGTTAACGTTGAAACTGACTTTTAACCTGCCTCCAAGGGTCTCTACAGTATAATTCCTGTTCCTGTGGCCTGTATGGAAAACTGACGAAATGGCAGACGCTGTCACTCCGGTTCCGCAGGAAAGGGTTTCTGCTTCCACTCCGCGTTCAAAAGTCCTGACGTAGAGCTTTCCGGGTCCCATGATCTCGGCAAAGTTCACATTGGTACCGGCCGGTTTGAACGCCTCGTGGTGTCTGATTTCTTGCCCGGTTTCCGGGACATTCAGCCGTGAAACACCTGTTACGAATTCCACATAATGGGGCGATCCCGTATCGAGATAATATCCGTTCAGGCAGGGCTCGACCTTCACTACGTCATTCATTTTCAGGCTTATCAGGCCATTATCCAGGATTTTTCCCTGATGGAACCCATCGGTGGCCAGAAAGGTTCCCTGCTTTCCGAACAGACCCAGGGATCGGGCATATGCGATTATGCACCTTCCGCCGTTTCCGCACATGGTACTTTCCCGGCCGTCGGCATTGTAATATTTCATCCCGAAAGCATGTTCCCCGTGGGGCAGAAGGATCATGAACCCGTCAGCTCCTATCCCGAAATGCCTATCACACAGGAATTTGATCTGTTCTTCTCCCGGAATTACCTCCAGCTCCCTTCCGTCGGTCAGAATGAAGTCATTTCCGGTTCCCTGGTATTTTTCGAACGATAACTGCATGGATCAAACGTTAAATCATGTTAAATGAGCCTGGGGGGAGAAGTTTAATAACTTATTGAAAAATAATAATATAAGATAATATATTGTGTGTCATGTCCGGACAGGAGGCATAATTTTTGAACATTTTTCATAAAAAAACCCGAATTTTGTTTTACACCTGAAAAGTAAAAATAAAAAAACTTCTGTTATGAATACGAAAAAGACACTTGGAACCCTTTTGATTGCAATGGCAGGTGCCGTGGTGGGGATCATTCTATATGCTGCGGTTTTCCCCGCTGAAAAGCAAACACATCCGCTGGTATGGCAGCAGTATGACACGCAATCGGTCAGTCTGGCCAATTATCCTGCCAGTTTTGAAGGCAGTAATCTCGATTTTACCATGGCCGCGGAAAAATCGGTTCATGCCGTGGTGCATGTCAAAAATACGAAATTTCAGAGGCAAAGGTATACGAATCCCTTCTACGAGTTTTTCTATGGGGATATTTACCGGAGTGAGCCCACACCCATTGTAGGGATAGGTTCGGGGGTGATCATTTCTCCTGATGGATATATTGTGACCAACAATCATGTGGTGGAAGGGGCCGATGATATTGAGGTGACCCTGAATGATAAGCGGGTTTTCAAGGCCGAGATCATCGGTACCGATCCCAGTACCGACATTGCCCTGCTGAAGATCAAGGGCGAGGATTTTCCTTTCATTCCCTTCGGTGACTCTGATAATCTGAAACTGGGTGAATGGGTTCTGGCCGTGGGTAACCCATTTAACCTGACCTCGACTGTCACAGCCGGGATTGTGAGTGCAAAAGGCAGAAACCTGGGCATTCTTCCCGACAACTACCGCGTGGAATCGTTCATTCAGACTGATGCCGCCCTGAACCGCGGGAACAGCGGGGGAGCGCTGGTGAATACCCGGGGAGAGCTGGTTGGGGTCAATACGGCCATTATTTCTCCCAACGGAGCCTATGCCGGCAATTCTTTTGCCGTGCCGGTGAATATCGTGAAAAAGATCGTGGCCGATATTATTGAATTCGGGTCCGTTCAGCGGGCTGTCCTCGGTGTGACCATTACCGATGTAACCGATGAACTGGCAAAAGAAATCAACCTGGAATCCATTGAAGGGGTTTATATCAGCGGAGTAGCCGAAAACGGGGCTGCCCAGGCAGCCGGTATCGAACCCGGAGATGTCATTATTTCCATAAACGGGGTAAAGGTGAATTCGGTATCAGAACTTCAGGAACAGGTAAGCCGCTATCGCCCAAAGGATAAGGTGGATGTTGTGGTAAAAAGAAACAACAGAGAGAAACAATTTGAGGTGGTTTTACGTAACATGGAAGGCGAAGCAAGGTATATTACCGCAGAAACCAATGTGCTGGGGGCAAAATTCAGGGATGTCGACAGGAATCTGAAGAAACGCCTCCAGATTGACAACGGAGTGCAGATCACGGAACTTGGAGAAGGAGCCCTGCAGGATGCAGGCATCAAGAATAATTTTGTGATCACCAGTATCGACGGGGAACCGGTTGAATCGGCCGCACAGGTGAAAAATATCCTTGCCCGCCAGCCGAAAGGTTCTTCGGTTGAAATTGAAGGAATCTATCCGGGAGGAAGATATATTTATGTCTATGTAGTAAAATTCTGATTTTAAATCCTGTTGCTTGCAGAAGGAAAGACCTGCTGCGGCAGGTCTTTTTTTTATGTCTTCGAAGAATGAAAAAATAATTGAATTTTATTCCCAAATGGTCTAACTTTGCCGAATATTAACAAATCATTGTAGATGAGACAACTCAAGATTACAAAGTCCATCACGAACCGTGAGAGCGCTTCTCTGGACAAGTACCTGCAGGAAATAGGGAAAGAGGACCTGATCACTGTTGAAGAAGAAGTCGAGCTCGCCCAAAGGATTAAAAAGGGCGACAGGGATGCGCTGGAAAAGCTGACCCGGGCCAATCTTCGTTTTGTGGTATCCGTAGCCAAACAGTATCAGAATCAGGGATTGAGCCTTCCCGATCTGATCAATGAGGGCAACCTGGGCCTGATCAAGGCAGCTGAAAAGTTTGATGAAACCCGGGGCTTTAAATTCATTTCCTATGCCGTATGGTGGATCCGGCAATCCATTCTTCAGGCACTGGCCGAACAATCACGTATTGTTCGCCTGCCGCTGAACCAGGTAGGATCCCTTAACAAGATCAACAAGGCTTTTTCCAAGTTTGAACAGCAATTTGAAAGAACTCCTTCCGCGGAAGAGCTGGCCGAGGCCCTGGAGCTTCCGAAAGAAAAAGTAAACGACACCCTGCGTGTTTCCGGAAGGCACGTATCGGTCGATGCTCCTTTTATTGACGGGGAAGATAACAGCCTGCTGGATGTTCTGCCCAACACCGATTCGCCCAATGCCGACAAAGAATTGCTCAACGAATCGCTGACACGCGAAATAGAAAGGGCGCTGGCCACGCTTACCGAACGCGAAAGGGATATTATCAAGCTGTTCTTCGGAATAGGGGTGCAGGAAATGACCCTGGAAGAGATCGGAGAAAAATTCGGTCTGACCCGTGAACGGGTAAGACAAATCAAGGAAAAAGCAATCCGAAGGTTGCGGCATACTTCCCGCAGTAAATTGCTGAAATCATACCTGGGTTAATGAAAAAAACCAGCCGGCCGGCTGGTTTTTTTATTGCCTGAGGCGGTAGATTATGACATTGGGGTAGCCGAGCAACCGGAATATCACCTGATCATCCGCCCATTGCCGGGCCTTGCTTACATCAAAGATCAACTCTTCCATTACCAATTTTCTTCCTTCCGTACCCGAGGGGTTCCTTTTCAGTACCAGGGGTACCAAGGGAGGATAAGTTTTGGTCAGCAATCCGTTGGTAACCAGTTCAAAATCGTCCAAAACCTCACCGGCACGGTATCTTACATAGATATAAAGCTTTCCGTCATGCATTGAAACATCATAGATCTCAAAGTTGTTATCCGTTTCCTCCGACAGTTCCATATCATAATCAATGATCAATTCCTTTTCGGGATAAAAGCCCGATTGAACCGGCCGGGTGGATTTGCATTGCGGTCCCGGCAGGAATATCATACACAGTAAAAAGATACGAAGGCAGCTGAATTTCATGGTTCCTGTTACCTGGTTTGGTGTGAATTTACCTGTTATTTTTTATTTCAGGAAATTTTGATTTCAGAATTTTTTCCAGGGCATACATCTCATCCCGGTACCGGGCAGCTTCAATGAAATCAAGCTCCGAAGCGGCTTTTTCCATGGAACGGCGGGTTTTTTCAATGGCCCGGACCAGGGCTTCATGTCCCATGTAGCTTACTACCGGATCGGCGGCCACATCGGGTTGTTCGGGTTCCATGTATACCTTTTTCTTCCCGGCGGCTTTTTCTCTGGGCATTCCCATGGTGGGTCTTCCGGCTCTTACGATCTGGCGTGGGGTGATCCCGTGTTCCCGGTTATAGGCCAGTTGCTTTTCCCTCCGCCGATGCGTTTCACCTATGGTCTTCCGCATGGATTCGGTCACCTGGTCGGCATACATGATCACCTTCCCGTTCAGGTTCCTGGCCGCCCTGCCTGCGGTCTGTGTCAGCGATCTTTCCGATCGCAGGAATCCTTCCTTATCGGCATCCAGAATAGCCACCAGGGATACTTCCGGCAGATCGAGCCCCTCACGCAGCAGATTGACCCCCACCAGCACATCGATTCTGCCGCTGCGCAGGTCGTCCATGATCTCCACCCTTTCCAGGGTATCGATGTCGGAATGAATATACCGGCTGCGGATATTCGTCTGAACAAGGTACTGGGCAAGCTCTTCCGCCATGCGCTTGGTAAGGGTGGTGACCAGAATACGTTCTTTTCTGCCTACCCGCGTACGGATCTCCCCAATCAGGTCGTCGATCTGCCGGGTGGTGGGACGTACCTCGATTTCCGGGTCGGGTAATCCCGTGGGACGGATCAGCTGTTCCACAATAATGCCTTCCGACCGGGCCAGCTCATAGTCGGCTGGTGTGGCACTGACAAATACGGTCTGTCCGATCAGCGATTGGAACTCCTCAAATTTGAGGGGACGGTTGTCAATGGCTGCCGGCAGCCTGAACCCGTATTCCACCAGGGTCGATTTCCGGGAATGATCCCCTCCGTACATGGCCCTGACCTGAGGAATGGTGACATGACTCTCGTCTATGATGGTCAGGAAATCATCCGGGAAGTAGTCCAGCAGGCAGAAAGGGCGGGTTCCGGGCTTCCGCCCGTCAAAATACCTGGAATAGTTTTCGATGCCTGAACAATATCCCAGTTCCCTGATCATTTCCAAATCGAAACGCACCCTTTCTTCAATTCTTTTTGCTTCGGTATACCGGCCCTGATCCTTGAAATATTCCACCTGACTGAACATGTCCTGTTCAATCTGGTACAGTGCCCTTTCCATCCGTTCTTTGGTTGTCACAAAGATGTTGGCCGGATATATCATCACTTCTTCCAGGTTCCGGATCACATTCCCGCCGGCCGGATCGATCATCTGAATGTTTTCCACTTCATCTCCCCAGAAAATGATCCGGTATCCCATATCCCCGTATGCCACAAATATATCCACCGTGTCGCCCCTCACACGGAACCGGCCCCTTTCCAGATCTGACTCCGTACGGGAATATAGAGCTTCTACCAGCTTTCTGAGAAACTGGTTACGGCTGAACAACTGTCCCTTTTTGACCGGGATACTGGTGTTGTGAAAATCCTCGGGATTTCCGATCCCGTACAAACAGGAAACCGATGATACCACAATCACATCCCGCCGTCCCGACAGAAGGCTGGAGGTGGTGCTCAGCCTGAGCTTTTCGATCTCCTAATTGATGGAAAGGTCTTTCTCAATGTAGGTGTCGGCCACGGGCAGATACGCTTCGGGCTGGTAATAATCGTAATAACTGACAAAGTATTCCACGGCATTTTCGGGAAAGAAATACCTGAATTCGCCGTAAAGTTGGGCCGCCAGGGTTTTGTTGTGACTCAGGATCAGTACGGGCCGCTGCAGTTCCTGGATGACATTGGCTATGGTAAAGGTTTTTCCCGAACCGGTTACTCCCAACAGGGTATGGAACCGTGTGCCCGAGCGCAAACCTTGCACCAGTTGCCTGATGGCGTCGGGCTGGTCCCCGGTGGGCTGAAATTCCGAAACAATGTTAAACCCCATACAGGTTCTCCGGTTTTTCAGCGGATGATCATTAAACGGGTATAAACCGGCAGGTGATCGCTGATGCCACCATAGTAACGGCTGCCGCCGTAGGTGCGGTTGGGAGCAGGACCGTATTGCGTGTGTTCGAACATCATCCAGTCGGCCCGGTATATTTTCCCCCCGTCAATAAATGCTTTGATCCCTTCGGTGGCATCCAGGAGCGAACGTGATACGATGATCTGATCCAGCATGTTCCACTCGCCCCGGTAGTTATAGGTTCCCTCTCCCTCAAAATTATGCATATCGTACATCAGATTGTACAGCTCCCGAACGGAAGCATTAATCCTTTTGTTGTTGGCATTCAGGGCAGTATGAAGGCTGGTGTTGGTGGGTTCGTCGTTGAAATCACCCATAATGAGTATCCGGGCCGTGGGTTGGTAATTCATTACCGAGTCGACGGCTCGCCGGAGGGTAACGGCAGAGTAAATCCTTCTGCGTTCCGTCTGCCTCTGCCCTTCGCTTCTCGAGCTCCAGTGGTTAATGAACAAATGCAGCGTATCGGTTTTTGCGGCCAGGCCTTTGACATATAAAATATTGCGGGTGGTTATGGTATCGAATGGAAAAAGAACCGGAATGGTCCGTTCTTCCGCCACTTCGAAAAGATCTTTCCGGTAGATCATGGCTACATCTATGCCCCGGAAGTCCGGACCGTCGTGATGAACGATCCCGTAGTTGCCTGATGCCAGCAATGGTTCGGCAATCAGGTCTTCCAGAACCTTCTGGTTTTCTGCTTCGCACAGGCCTACCACTGCGGGCAATCCGGAGGTGTCTATTTCGGAGATTACGCGGGCAATATCACCGATCTTTTTCCGGTATCTTTCTTCTTCCCACCGGTTGGCCCCAGCGGGTGTAAAGGCATCATCCCCCGGATACGGATCATCATGGGTGTCAAACAGATTTTCCACATTATAGAAAGCTACCGGAAAGATCGGGTTCTGCTGGGCTTTCACATCCGTAAATGCATCCGGCAACCATCCAGGCAGGAACAGGATCAGGAGGAGATATTTTTTCATGTTTCCGGAGGTTTGAAATACAAAAGTAACATTTTACAGGGGAATGTGCAGGACAGTGGCAATTTTCAAGCCCCGGTTTTTCCCCGTTCATAATCTAACCTGTTGAATTTCGATATATGATTTTAAAAAATTCATAATAAACTCATATACAACAGGTTGTAAATCTTCAAAATTTGACATTTTCTAGCGTTTTGTAATGTATTAATTCTTAAAGTTATACACCTGTCATTATTATCAAATTTAGCCATTTTTTGCCCGTTTTTACCCTTATTTGTGACTGGGTTAAGAAGAAAGAGTTTTTTGAAACCCTATGACTCAATCATTGTAATATTTTGTATGCTTGATATTTATTTTCCTGACTTTACATTTATTGGTATCCGATTTATGAAAAATTTCATAGACTTTTACAAAACTAAAGGATACCAGTCATGTCACATTCAGAATTTCTGTTTTACCTGGCCGATCTACCGCCAGCTATAAAATATCTCTGTTATCCGACTAAAATCTCAAGTTGATCCTTTTTCTTCTGTATAGCCCATAAACAGGGCATTGGTTTTCTATATTTCAAAACGACCTCCCCCCATGTTTTTGGAAAACAAGGCCAGTTGCAGGGTGCCATCCGGTGATCCCCCGGCGATCTGGTAGCCACGGTTCGTACTTTTGAGCAGTTCACTCATATCCGGCATGCTGATCAAATGCATCCTCACAAGGGCTGCCACGGAAAACGTCTTCCTGGTTTGGGCTATCTTCTGAATGACCGTCAACAGTAGCCGGGCAATCAGGGTACACCAGACCCGGGTTCTGATGGCATTCTCATTTCCTCCGTAAAAGTAGTGCAACTGGAAGTTCTGCTTCATTTTCTTAAACAGCAACTCTATGCCCCACCTTTTCTTGTACAGGAATGCAACTTCCTTTGCGGTGATGTCAAAGCTGTTAGTCAGGAACTCGTAATACCTTTTCTTATTATCCTGGTAACTGACCTTCCGCAAGCGTAGCTGTTTGATTATATTCATTTGTTTCTTCCCGCGATTATCCTCCGGATGATATTCCGGTTCAATGATTTCATCCCGGAGCACCTTAGCCTGATCCTCCTTCCGGTAGTGTTTGCGGTTCACCTCAATGACCGTATAGACAGCATTCTTCTTTAGCCGGGTGAAAAAGAATACCAGCTGACGGCCCCACACAGCAAACTGGTGGTAATCGTTGTATGCCTTGTCGAATACACAGGTGTGTTCTACTCTTGTATGCCTTGTAATAATAGTCGCTGTTATGCTTCCTCACCAGGCTCTGTATGTTCACTGCATCTGCCAAATTCAATATCTGTTTGAAAATCGGCTGTCCGATAAATTTTATTTCCGTATTTTTACTCATATTGCAGGTGTTTCGCAAAAACAAATCTACAACGCGAAGGGGAAACCCTCTGGGAGTACCCTTCTTTTTTATTATTTTAGTCGGACACTAATGAATTTTATTCTAAAACCCCAACCCCATGTTCAAAAACCTGGTGATTACCGCTTTCAGGCACATCAGAAAACACGCAGCATACAGCCTGGTTATTTTGATCGGATTGATGCTGGGGATTTCCAGCAGCCTGTTTCTCCTGCTCTATGTATTTGACGATTTGAGTTACGACCAGTTTCATGCAAAGAAAGAACGCATTTACCGGGTGGTATCCCATATCAGAGAGACTGACGATGATTTTCTGTGGGCTGTGGCCCAGATTCCTTTTGCCACCCAGGTGAAACAGGAATATCCGGAAGTGGAGGAGGCCGTGAGGATATTTCCGGCTGGCAGGTTGCTGATGACGTACGGCGGCGAATCGGAATATGAGGAAGATCTGTTTTATGCCGATAGCTGTATCTTCGACGTGTTTTCCTTCGAACTGGTCAGAGGCGATCCGGCTTCGGTCCTGACGCATCCCAACAGCCTGGTGGTAACCCGGTCGCTGGCAAAAAAATATTTTGGAGCAGAAGATCCGGTTGGCAAGGTGCTCGTGGACGGGCACGGCAGAAGTTTTGAGGTAACCGGTCTGATGGAAGATGTGCCCCGTAATTCCCACATCCGGTTTTCCGGACTGATTTCCCGGACCACCCATCCTCCCGACGATGAGATTGGTTCCTGGGGCAATTTCGGAGTCTACACTTACCTTCTGCTGCGTGATGGGACAGACTATAAGGCATTTGATGAAAAACTTACCGGGATCAACCGGAAATACGTGGATCCCATTTTTGAACAGTTCGGTATTACGATCGATTATATTTTGCAGCCCCTCACATCCATTTACCTCCATTCCGATGCGGAGGGTGAATCGGGGCAAACGGGCGACATAAGGTACATTTATATCTTTTCAATGGTGGCATTTTTCATGCTGCTGATCGCTTCCATGAATTATATGAATTTGTCTACCGCCCGCAGCACGCGGCGTTCACGGGAGGTTGGTATGAGAAAGGTGCTGGGCTCAGCCCGCTCATCGCTGGTGGTACAGTTTCTGACCGAATCAGTGATGATGACCCTGCTGGCCCTGGTGGTAAGTGTACTCCTCGTGATAATGTTATTCCCCTCTTTTAATCAATTAACCGGAAAATCCTTCAATCCGGCGTTTCTGGTTCGGGCTTCCGTTTTGCTGTCCCTGCTCGGTATAGTGGTTTTTGTTGGAGTGCTGGGAGGCAGTTACCCGGCCCTGTACCTCTCCAGGTTCAAACCCCTGGTTGTGTTGAGGCAGGATACGGGGAGCGGCCGTTCCGGATTTATGGTGCGAAAAATCCTGGTGGTGCTGCAGTTTGCTATTTCACTGGCACTCATTGTCAGTACGTGGGTGGTTTACCGGCAGCTGACCTATCTGAAAGGAATAGATCCGGGTTTTGATAAGGAAAATGTCGTGATTGTGGAGCTCGAGAACCGGAGGATGATGCAGCAGTATCCGGTTTTACGGGAAAAGCTGATGGCAATCCCCGGAGTAGTCCGTGTTTCCAGTTCGAATGCACAGATAGGTCAGGGGAGCGGTAAGCTGCTGATGCAGGTGGAAACGCCCGAAGGGATGGTGGAAAGGGGTGTGAACCTTGCCACGGTGGATTTCGATTTTGTGGAAACCATGGGCATTCAGATTCTGGAAGGAAGGGATTTTTCCCGTGAATTTATGTCGGATACTACCGACGGGGTGATCATTAATGAGACCATGGCCCGGCGTTTTAACTGGGAGGAACCCCTGGGGAAAAAAATTGCGATCCAGGGATCTGATAATCCGCCTGCCCGCGTGATCGGAGTTATGAAGGATTTTTACCAGAAAGGGCTGTATAACCCTATTGAAACGTTCATGCTGGTACTGAGGCCCAACGGGTATTATGCCAATATCCGCATCGATGGCAGGAACCGTGAGGAGGTGCTGGAACAGATCCGGCAGGCGTGGCAGGAAATGTATCCCGACAGGCCATTTGAATATACTTTCCTGGCAGATAATTTCGACGAGCAGTTCCGGGCAGATGAAAAACGGGCTCAGATATTCACCCTTTTTTCACTCCTGATTATCCTGATCGCTTCCATCGGGCTGTTCGGACTGGCCTCTTTTACCGTAGAGCAAAGAACACGGGAGATCGGTATCCGGAAAGTCATGGGTGCCTCTTCGTCCGTCATCGTCCGGTTAATCGTAAAAGAATTTCTGTGGCTTATCCTCATCTCCATGGCGATCGGCTTTCCGGTGGCCTGGTATTTCATGGGCCGCTGGCTTGAAAATTACGCATATCCCACTGATCTGAGCCCGTGGATATTTGCGGGAACCGCCGGCCTGGCCCTGGTGGTTACCGCCCTTACCGTGGGGAACAGTACCCTCAGGGCGGCACACACCAACCCGGCGAATGTGCTGAGGATGGAATAGGTTGTCGGAAAGAGAAGATTGCCCTGACGATCGCTTCGCGATACCAGGGCGGACTTGCATGAGGCCGGTTCAAATCAAA
>DQWH01000043.1 GCA_011042635.1 Bacteroidota bacterium
GACGGATTACCTTCGGTGATCCGGTTTTTTTTGGCTTCCACCACAAAAAACCATCCGCTTCGCTGGTCGGCGGTTGTTTTGTTTTCCGTCGAATCCCCCTGGGGCAAGCCCGAGGGTCTTCTCCTGAATACAAAAACCCGGCTGACGCCGGGATGTGAACAGGATAGTGGGTTTGGGACGGATTACCTTCGGTGATCCGTAATGGGGGCTCCTCACCACACCACCCCCCCTCCGGGCTCCTGCGTCGCCCGGATTTTTGTTCCCTGCCGGTCCCCTGCTGAGCAAGCTCAGCGGGTTCCTCCGGGAAACAAAAAATCCCGACTGTGTCGGGATGGGGGGTGGGGTGGTGGGCTGTATCGGATTCGAACCAATGACCTCATGCGTGTGAAGCATGCGCTCTGAACCAACTGAGCTAACAGCCCGTTTTGCAAAGATACTATTGCGGATGCGAAATTAAAAAATGATTGTTAATTGGGAGAGAACAAAATGATTTTTTATCATTGCCGGGTAAAGAATACTCTATGAAATGTCGCCCCAACTGCGGAGCCTGCTGCATAGGCCCGTCCATTTCCTCTCCTCTTCCGGGAATGCCCGAAGGAAAACCCGCCGGGGTGAGATGCATCCACCTTACCGACGACTACCGGTGTGCTATCTACGATTCACCCGACAGACCGGAGATATGCCGAAATTTTAAGCCTGATCCTTCTGTATGCGGGAAAAACCGTGAGGAAGCACTGGCGATATTTTACTGGCTGGAAACCGTTTGATACCGGCCTACCTCAATGCTTTCCTTGCCGGAGAAGGCAATCTGTAAATCAGGTGAATGGAAGTTCCGTAATATACATCGTTGGCACGGGAATGTGCCGAGGTGTAACCGTCCAGGAAATCGGTGGCTGGCATTCTCACCTCCGCATTCCAGCCCATGGCCCAGTTTCCGCTCATTACGTACCGCACGCCTATCCCAATGGGAACCGAAACGGTGACATGCGGAAAATTGTCTTCGAAACTGTCTTCCAGACCCCGGCGGGGACCGGGATTAAACCATACCGGGCTGAAGCCGGCCGAGATATAGGCGGATAATACAGGTTCTTTCAGAACGAGCCCACGGCGACTGTAACCGGGACCCCACCATTTCCAGTAAAAAAACTGCACCTGGACCAGGGGCTCAATCAGTACGGTGGAATAGGCCAGGTTCCGGTCCTCATTCCGGCTTCCCTCGTCCGAGCCGCTGATCCATGCGGCATTGATCCCGGCCAGGATCTTGAAATCGTCAAGGGGGAATACCCCCCAGCTTCCGTGTGTCAGAAGGCCCTTCCCCATAGTTCCGATATCCCCGAAAAGAAATAAACCTCCGGCTCCGGCGGATATTTCCTGTTTAATCTGACTTTTCCCGGGAATTAAGTTGAAAAACCCGAATATTATCGCAAGAAAAAATATCCTCATCGGAATCCTGCAGGGAATCTGTGGGTTGTACAATGTATGGTATGTCGGTGAATCAGCAGGCTCATCTCCTGTTTTTTTTCATCCTCTTTTTAAGCTTTTTCTGATATTTTCTGGAAAAGAACAGCTTGTTCTTTCCCAGACGCGTGGTTTCAAAGGTGACTTCTTTTTTTCCGGGTCTTTTTGATCCGTAATACGAACGGCTGCTGCTGCAGCTTCCCAGAAAAAACAGGAGAAGGATAGCCAATGATATCTTGACAAAATACTTCATAATCAAGGCTATTTTACTTTCTTATACGGGGATATGACCGTATTGTTATGTTATAACAGAATGATCTGGCTTATTATATAACATTGAGAAAAATCATCCATACCCATAAAGATATAAAAATCAATATAAACGGATGTTTTCCCGGCATGTGTTTATTTATTAACTTTCGGAAGGATATGGAAACCGATCTGTATGAGAATTGCTACTATCCAATGGAATGATCGTGAAACGGCCAGCCTGTACTTGCCTGAAGGACTGATCCCTGTACCCCTGCTGAACCAGCGACTCGATACCGACTGGCCGTCAAACCTGATGGAAATCCTTTCCGAAGGGCAGCTGGATGAAATGGTCCGCTGGTACAGCGAAGAGAACATAGGCGAAAAAATGCCGGGCGAACTGGAGAATTGCCTGATCCCGCAAGAGGGGGTCGAATTTGCTCCCCTGTACCGAAACCCCGGCAAAATATGGGGCATCGGACTGAATTACCGTGAACATGCACGGGACCTGTCTGCTCCTATACCCGGACGTTTCCCGGCCAGCTTTATGAAACCGTCCACAGCGGTGATAGGTTCCGGCGATTTTATAAAGATTCCCCTTCTTTCAAAACGCACCACGGCCGAAGCGGAACTGGGGATCATCATCGGGGAAAAGGTGCGGAATCTGAAACCTGGCCGTGCTATGGAAGCGGTGGCCGGATTCACCTGCATTATCGATGTGACGGCCGAGGATATTTTGCAGATGAATCCGCGATACCTTACCCTTTCCAAGTCGTTCGATTCGTTTTTTTCCTTCGGTCCCTGTCTGATTACCCGCGATGAACTGACCGCTCCGGACAAACTGAGGGTGGCCACGGTGGTGAACGGTAAGGTAAAGGCTGAAAATGTGGTTTCCCGGATGATGTTTTCTCTGGAAGAACTTATATCCTTCCATTCCCGGGTAATGACCCTGATGCCCGGCGATGTGATTTCAACGGGAACCCCTGGTGCGGCGGTGGTAAGTGAAGGGGACGAGGTGACATGCCGCATCGACGGTTTTCCCGCATTGAGTAACAGGGTGTTTGACTTAAAAAAAGGAAGATAATTATGGATCTGATGTTGAAAGACCGGCTGGTACTGGTCCTGGGAGCAAGCCAGGGGCTGGGCCTGGCCTGTGCACGGGTGCTGTCGGAAGAAGGTGCCTGCGTGGTGATCTCTTCAAGGAGCCGGGAAAAACTCGAAAAGGCGGCCCAAAGTCTGAAAACGGAAGGGGGAATTATTCCTGCCGACCTTTCCCGTCGGGAAGATATCGCCCGGTTGTATGAAACCATGGTGAAGGAATACGGAATACCCGACGGGATGATCCTGAATGCCGGAGGTCCTCCTGCCGGGCATCCCCTGGAACTGGATGACGAAAAGTGGTACGGAGCCCTGGAGACCAACCTAATGTCGGGTGTGCGGCTGGCCCGTTTGTTCGTTCCCGGAATGATTGAAAAGAAATTCGGGCGGATCGTGGCAATTGCCTCTACCGGCGTTAAACAGTCGCTCAGCAACCTGGTGTTGAGCAACGCCGCCAGAATGGGACTGCTGGGGTATTTGAAAACCCTGTCGAACGAAGTGGCCCGCCACCAGGTCCTGGTCAACCTGCTTTTACCCGGCCCTACCGAAACGGAAAGGCTGAAAAGCCTGCTGGAAACTACGGCCCGAATGCAGGGGAAAAGTCTGGAGGAAGTGGTGGCCGAGCGAACGGCACGCATTCCGGCCGGCCGGTTCGGAGAACCCTCCGACCTGGCCGATCTGGCTGCATTTCTGATTTCTCCGCGCAACAAATTTATTACGGGACAGAGTATTGCCGTCGACGGGGGATATATTCAGTCGAACCTGTGAATGTTTTTGCAGGGCCAACAAAGATTTTTAACGATTATTTCCTGTGGGGTAACCACCGGGTTATCCCACTGACGAAGCAACGCTTGTCAGATTTGTACCATACTTTTGGTTATTCTGTGTAAAAATCTGCTACCGGATGGCGGGTTGGGAATTCTCAGTATTTCGAATTGGAAATGCATGTCGAATTTTACCTGATGAGAGATAGCAGGTATTTTGTAGTTTATATCATAGAATGGCAAAAGATTTTATATGTAACAGAAGGACTTGCGAATTTGAGAAGGTGGTTAACTACGTAGTTGTCTACGTAGGTAACTACGTAGGTAGCTACGTAGATATAAATGAAAATGAGATTTATAGGAAGAGATAATTAATCGTTCAGAACACGGGGAAAAAGACGAAAAAGAAAATATACAAGCAATGGGGAAAGAATAAAGGCGAGAAAAAACGTCCATTCTTCTCCCCACCGGAAAGCTTTTCCATAACGGTATTCCACCACCAGGGCTCCCAGGTAAAAGGCCAAAAACAGAACGATGAAAAGGATCTCGCTCATGGGAATGTTTTTTCAAAAATAAGGCAGGTGAAGGGAATGAGCAAGAAAAATTTCTTTTACATTCTGGAAAGCAAAATGTCTCCGGCACGGAGCCGTTCCGCAGGAATCATTTCTTCCGGCGGGTTTACGGGGATTTTCCCGTATGTTCCCTCGCACAGATGAAATACACTGAAATAACTGTTCCCGATACGATGGATATCCACCGGTTGCTGAGGCACTTCGCCGCCTTTCGGTCCGCACGACTGAAATACGGCGAACAGGAGAATCAGGATCAGTGTACGTATTGTTTTCATGGTATTGGGAACCTTTTCCTGAATAAAAGACGATCAACGGATCTGTTTGTTGCAGGTACCCCCTGTCATTTTGTCCTTTTGCAGAAAATATCCCGCCGGTTTTTAACTTTGGCCGGATTGATTATTTTTGCTTCTTTCCTTAAAAATCATGGCAATAAAGAATCAATATCCCGGCTCATGCAGAAACTAAATGATTTTCTTGTCACACTCGACGGTTATATTGGAGGGCACCCGTGGTTTGTCTTTCTGCTTCTTGGAACGGGTATATTTTTTACCCTGTACCTTGGCTTTCCTCAAATCAGGTATTTCAGGCATGCCATCCGGATTGTAAGCGGCAAGTACGATCATCACCTCGATGTGGGTGATACCAGCCATTTCCAGGCCCTTTCCACGGCCCTGTCGGGGACGGTGGGTACGGGAAATATTGCCGGGGTGGCCCTGGCCATTCACCTGGGGGGTCCGGCCGCCCTCTTCTGGATGCTGGTTACCGCCATGTTTGGAATGTGTACCAAATTTGTTGAGGTTACCATTTCGCACAAATACCGCGATATTCTGGAAGACGGGACAGTATCGGGAGGACCCATGTATTACATGAGAAAGAGGCTGAATATCAAAACCTCGAAAGGAAAACTGATCAGGATCGGGGTGGTGATGGGCGGTTTTTTCGCAGTAGCTACCGTACTGAGCTCATTCGGTACGGGAAGCCTGCCCCAGATCAATTCCATTTCCAATTCCGTTTTTTCCACCTTTGGAATCAACCATATTATTACCGGCGCCCTCCTGGCTGTACTGCTGGCTCTGGTGATCATCGGCGGTATCAAACGGATAGCCATGGTTACTTCCACCCTGGTTCCCCTCATGGCCATTATTTATCTGGTCGGAGCCCTGGCGGTTATATTTTATAATTATGATCAGATACTTCCTTCTCTTGGTGCCATTGTCGGAGATGCGTTTACCGGAACAGCCGCCACAGGAGGTTTCCTGGGGGCTTCCCTGGCATGGGCCATCAACCGGGGCGTAAACCGTGGGCTGTTCTCCAACGAAGCCGGTCAGGGTTCGGCGCCCATAGCCCACTCGGCAGCCAGAGCTCCCGAACCCGTTTCAGAGGGAATGGTTGCCATACTGGAGCCCTTTATCGATACCATTGTGATCTGTACCCTTACCGGCCTTGTGCTGCTGTCATCGGGTGTGTGGAAGGAAAAGCACTACAACCAGTTCCAGGATACCGATATGCAGTTTGTGGTGGGGACCTATAACGAACGGAATGAAGAGGACAGGGTGGCGCTTTTCCAGCATTTCAGTAATAAAAAGGACGCTGTCCGGCTGCCTCTGTTTGAAGGGAACCTGTACATAGAAAACGGGATTCTGCAGAATGAGAACATTACCCTGCTTCATGCCGAATCGGTGGCGGAAGATTTCGTTTTTAAACAGGGAGATGTCCCTTTTACCGGGGAGATACCGGTGGTTCAGGGGAAAATGGTGGTGAGCGACGAGGGAAGTTCGATGATACGGGAACGGATTGCCGGCCTGCTCGGGAAAACCGGGTCGGCCAGGATCGTGGTGGAAGGGAGGTCGCTGATGCACAGCGCCCCGCTGACAGCCGTTGCATTCACGCGGGGATTCTTCGGTGAATGGGGACAGTACATTGTTGCCATCGGACTGCTTCTATTTGCGTTCTCCACCTCTATCTCATGGTCTTATTACGGTGACCGGGCTCTTACCTATCTCGTGGGGCCGAAATATGTGATCTATTACCGGATTTTTTATGTGATTGCCTTTTTTATTGCTTCCTTTACCGATACCACGGTCATCTGGTCGCTTTCATACATTACCATTGCGTTGATGACCATTCCCAACCTGATCGGGTTGCTGGTGCTGAGGAGGGAGATAAAAGATTCGATCAGGGAATACTGGATCGATTTTTCCAAAGATCACCCTTATGAAAAAATAGGGAAAAAGTTCCGGGGAAGGATCTGACCCTTCAGACTCTTTCCATCATCACCACGTTCTCCACATGGTGTGTATGGGGGAACATGTCGATGGGCTGCACCCGGGTGATGCGATACCGGTGTGACATGAGGTTCAGATCACGGGCTTGGGTAGCCGGATTGCAACTGACGTAAATGATCCGTTCGGGAAGGAGGGTCAGCAGGGTATTGGTCACACGCTGGTGAATCCCGATCCGCGGAGGGTCAAGGACCACCAGATGAGGCTGGCCGTGGCGGTCGATGAAAGCAGGATTCAGCACATCCTTATTGTCTCCCGTGGCAAAATGAACATGCTCCATGCCGTTCAGCCGGGCATTCTCCCATGCATCTTCAATGGCTTCGGGCACCGATTCAATCCCTACCACACGTCGGGCTTTTCCGGCCAGAAAAATAGCAATAGTGCCGGTTCCCGTGTACAGGTCGTATACTACTTCATTCCCCTTCAAGCCTGACCATTCCGCAATCAATTCGTACATGGCCTGTGCCTGTCTCGAATTGGTCTGGTAAAAAGATTTCGCCCCGATCTTGAATTTCAGGTCGCCCATCTGTTCCACAATATATTCTCTTCCTTTGTAATGGATGGCTTCCTGGTCGAGGATGGAATCGTTCTTTTTCCGGTTGATGATGTAATACAGGGAAGTAAGGGCAGGGAATTCCGACCACAGGTAATGCAGCAGCTCTTCCCTTTTTCCCGGATCGTCTGCGGCAAATACCACAATAATCATGATCTCACCGATCCCGCTGGTGCGGATGATGAGGTTCCGAAGCAGCCCTTCCTGGGATTTCAGGTCAAAGAACGAATACCCCTTTTCCAATGCGAATTGCTTAACCGCCAGACGGATGGTATTTGAGGGTTCAGGCTGCAGGTAACATTTTTCAATATCCAGCACCTTGTCGAATTTCCCCGGTATATGAAATCCCAGGGCATTTTTCTCCTTTACCTCTTTTTTGCCCTCCATTTCCTCGGGCGTGAGCCAGCGATTGTTCGAAAAGGTGAATTCCAGCTTGTTTCTGTAATAGGTGGTTTCCGGAGAAGCCATGATCTTCCGGATACGGGGAAGGGGAAGCTTGCCGATTCTTTCCAGCTGGTCGACCACCTGTTTTTGCTTGTATTTCAGCTGCATGGGATAGGAAAGGTGCTGCCATTTACAGCCTCCGCATTTCCCGAAATGACTACATACCGGTTCTGTCCTGTCTTTCGAATAGCGGTGGAAATGTACGGGGATTCCTTCCAGGTAGTTTCGGTGTTGCCGGGTGACCCGCACATCCACTACATCACCGGGGCAGGCCAGGGGCAGAAAAACAACCCTGTTTTCCCACCGGCCCAGAGCCTTTCCCTCCGCTCCGATATCGGATACTTTCAGTTTTTCGATCAACAAATGATTTATTTTTCGTCTTGCCATCCTGTTGATGTAAATGAATCAGTCTGTAAATGTATGAAAAATGTTCATGATTTGCCGGACGAAAAGACATCAACCTCCGGTTTCCATTTGCCGTTAAATTCTGGTATTTTTGCCCGCATACCAATGGCCGATGATTTCTGTTGAAAAAATTACCGTACGTTACGGAGCTCTCGAACTGCTGAAAAGGATATCACTGGTGATCGGCAGAGGCGATCGCATCGGACTGGTGGGGAATAACGGAGCAGGCAAGTCCACCCTGCTGAAAATTATGGCAGGTTGGCAGGAACCTGATGAAGGCAGGGTAGTGCGTGAAACGGGAATGAAAACAGGCTATTTGCCCCAGGAATTGAAAGTACGCGACGGAAAAACCCTGCTGGAGGAAACCCGGAAGGCTTTTGCCGGGATCAACCGGATACAATCGAGGTTACACGAGCTGCAGAAGATGATGGAACAAAGAAGCGACCACCATTCCGGAGAATACCTGAAACTCATAGGGGAATACACCCGTTTGACCGATAAGCTTGCGGTAATGGGAGCATCCAAAACGGAGGCGGAAATGGAAAAAACCCTCACAGGTCTGGGTTTTGTGCGGGAAGATTATCAGCGTCCCACAGCTGAATTCAGTGGAGGATGGCGCATGCGGATCGAGCTGGCGAAGATCCTGTTGCAGAGCCCCGACCTGCTTCTCCTGGATGAGCCCACCAACCATCTCGATATCGAGGCTATCCAGTGGCTGGAAGAGTTCCTGGCCGGATACCCAGGAGCTGTGGTGCTGGTATCGCACGACCGGGCATTCCTCGACCGGGTTACCAACCGTACGGTAGAACTTTCTCTGGGGAGGGCGGAGGATTATCCGGTACCGTTTTCGCGCTTTGTGGAACAGAAAGAACAACGCAGGGAGACCCGCCTGGCGGCCTACCGCAATCAGCAGAAAATGATCGAAAAAACGGAAGAGTTCATAGAGCGGTTTCGTTACAAGGCAACAAAGGCCGTCCAGGTACAATCGCGCATCAAACAACTCAATAAACTCGACCGGATAGAGGTGGAAGAGGAAGATACCTCATTGATCCATCTGCGGTTTCACCCTGCACCCCACTCAGGAAAAATGGTCCTGGAACTCAGGGGGGTGGGTAAATGCTTCGGAAACCACCGGGTTCTGGAACAGGTGGATCTGCATGTACGGAAAGGAGAAAAAATTGCCTTTGTGGGGAAAAACGGGGAAGGGAAAACCACCCTGGTCAGGATCATCAAAGGGGAGATGGATCATACGGGCATAAGGCGTCTGGGGCACCGGGTTGTGCTGGGGTATTATGCCCAGAACCAGGATGAACTGCTGGACGGTGATCTGACCGTGCTCGAGACGCTGGACAGGGAGGCGGTAGGAGAAGTGCGGTTCCGGCTGAGGGATCTGATGGGTGCTTTTCTCTTCAGCGGAGATGCTGTGGAAAAGAAAGTGAAGGTGCTTTCGGGCGGGGAAAAGTCAAGGCTTGCCTTAATGCGCCTGTTGCTGCGGCCTGTCAATTTCCTTCTGATGGACGAACCCACCAATCACCTGGATATGCGTTCAAGGGATATCCTAAAGGAAGCACTGAAACAATTTACCGGAACCCTGATCGTGGTGTCACACGACAGGGAATTTCTCGACGGACTGGTAGATAAGGTGTATGAATTCAGAAACAAGCGCATCCGTGAATATCCCGGAGGGATTTATGATTTTCTGGAACAGAGGAAAATCGGATCGCTGAAAGAACTTGAAAAGAAAACAGTGGCAGGTCCACAGCAACAGGTTGCCGAGGCGGATCGCCGGCAACGGTACGAAGAAAAAAAGAAATACGAACGCGAGACGCAAAAACTGAAGAGGCGTATCGAACGGTTTGAAGAAAAGATCACTGATCTGGAACAGGAAATACGTACCATGGATAGGATCTTGGCAGGAGAAATCAGCGGAGAACCCGGTTCATCCGATCCATCCTTTTTTACCCGGTATGAGAAGAAACGGTCGGCTCTGGAATCGGCCATGGAAGAATGGGTGCAGTTGCAGGAAGCCCTGGAACGGATCCAGGGTAAGATGCCGGGATGAATAGGCCTGCAACCCGGGGCGGATGATGAATGTTCCGCAGCAGAAGGTCAGGTAAAGGATCCTCGTCAGCCAGGGGACGGATATTGTATGAAATAATTTGTACTTTTATCTTTCTTTAACAGAGCCCATGGATCTGAACCGTTTCCGTTTGTTTTTGATATTACCGGTCCTGGTATTGCTTGCCGGAAGCTGTTCCGTATTCAGGTCTTCCACTGCTCCCCTGAACGACATGTCGTATCTGTACCGTCCCGACCAGCATTCCCTGTTTCCCCGCTACCTGGTCTTTCATGAAGATGCCGGCGGATCAACGGTTTTCGGCCATATTCGTACGGGAGAACTCCTTTTCAGCCAGGCCAATGTGCATGTGCAACTCCAGGCAGAATTGCATATTCATTACCGGTTGTTTGAAATGGGCGAGCCCCGGGTGATGGTCGACAGCATGTCGTTCTATCACTACCTGCTGAAAGAGGACACCGGAGAGGATTATTATCTGAACTTCCGGATACCGGCCGAGACCGGGAAAAGGTACATGCTGGAGGTGATCACCACCGATCTGGTGAGGAACCGTGCCGTACAGAACTTCATATTGGTGGATAAGCTCAATACCTATTCCGGACAGAATTTCTTTCCTGTCCATGCCCAGACTGGGCGCCCGTATTTTCGTCATTATGTGGATTCCACCACGGTGCTGCGACTGATCAGCAACGATCCTTCCACCGACACCATTTATCTTTCGTATTACAGCACGGTTTATCCGGCATCGCGGCCTCCCAACATGCTGCTGCCTCCTGAGCGGGTGAGATACCTGCCCGATACCACCTATGCCGTTTCACTTTCCCCCGAATTCGTACTGGCTTTTCCCCGGCCGGGTCTGTATCATTTCCGGAAAGACACCAACCGGATGGAGGGATTCACCATGGCACGTTTCGGTCCGGGTTTCCCTATGGTGGAATATGCGAAAGAAATGATCGGTCCATTGGAGTATTTTGCCCTGCCGACGGATTATGACAGGCTCATTACCCAGCCCAACAGGAAGCTCAGTGTGGATAATTTCTGGATACGCATTGCCGGTAACATGGAAGTGGCCCGTGAACTGATCAGAATTTATTACACCCGCGTTTATTTCAGTAATTATTATTTTACTTCATACAAGGAAGGCTGGAAAACCGAAAGAGGTATGATCTATATTATCTACGGCCCGCCTTCCGTACTTTACAAAACCGATCAGACAGAGGAATGGATCTACGGAAGGGAAGGTTCCCGTGATGCCGTGAGGTTTGTGTTCCGGAGGGAAGACAATCCCTTTACACGAAATCATTACTTATTGCTGAGAAGTGAGGAATTGGTCACTTTCTGGAGCCGGGCTGTGGAGACGTGGAGGTCGGGCCGGATATTTTATATGGATTAGAGGTAGTTACAGCATGTTAAAGAAACAAAAACGGATGATTTTCGGGATGAGGCCCCTGTTGGAAGCGGTGGCTTCGGGGCTGGAAGTGGAGAAATGTTTGTTGAAGAGCGGGTTACAGGGACCTCTTTTCAGAGAACTGATCGATGTCCTGAAGAAGAATCATATTCCATTTCAGTTCGTTCCCGGCGAAAAACTAAACCAGATCACCGGGAAAAATCACCAGGGAGTGATTGCCTATGTTTCTGAAGTGGAATATGTTGAGATCACCCGGTTCGTCCCGTCCATATACGAGAAAGGAGAAGCCCCTTTTATCCTGGTGCTTGACCAGGTGTCCGATGTGCGGAATTTCGGGGCTATTGCCCGTACAGCCGAGTGTGCCGGGGTGCATGCCCTGCTGGTCCCTACCCGCGGTTCGGCCATGATCACTCCCGATGCCGTAAAAACCTCGGCCGGGGCCCTGCATAACCTGCCGGTATGCCGCACCACGAACCTACAGGATACGCTCCGCTTTCTGGCCGACAGCGGGTTGAAACTGACCGCCGCCACCGGGGAAGCTGAAAAGGTATATCATCAGGCGGATCTGACCGGTCCCCTGGCATTGATCCTGGGTTCGGAAGACCGGGGGATCCATCCTTCGGTGATTAATATGACCCATGAACAGGTGAAAATACCCATCCTGGGCAGGATCAGTTCCCTGAACGTCTCTGTGGCCGCCGGGGTTATGTGTTATGAAGTACTGAGGCAGCGCTCGCTGGTCAGGAAATAGCCTGCATGCCCAGCTTCTGGAAATCATCCCCCGTGGGATTCTGGAATACCCTCAGGTCGAATTCGGGCACAACCGCCAGGATGTGATCGAAAATATCGGCCTGAAGTGCTTCGTATTTTGCCCATTCCTGGTCTTTGCTGAATACATAGATCTCCAGTGGAAGTCCGGTTTCGGTGGGCTGCAGGTGCCTTACCAGAAAGGTCATTTCCTGATGGATCTTCGGATGATGCCGCAGGTATTCTTCCACGTATTTCCGGAAAGTGCCCAGGTTGGTAAGCCTCCGGCCGTTCACCCTCACCGATTCATCGATACCCAGTTTTTTGTTGTATTCTTCCAGTTCTTTTTTCTTGGCAGGAATGTAATTTTTCAGCAAATGGATGCGCCTGTATTTTTCAAGCATTTCGGGTGTGCAAAATTTCACACTCTTCATGTCAATGCTGATATGCCGTTTGATGCGCCTTCCGCCCGATTCTTCCATTCCCCTCCAGTTGGTAAAAGTTTCGCTTACCAGGGCGAAGGTGGGAATGGTGGAAATGGTTTTGTCCCAGTTCTGTACCTTTACCGTATTCAGTGAAATGTCGATTACCGTTCCGTCGGCTCCTCTTCCCGGCATCACGATCCAGTCGCCCACATTCACCATTTTGTTGGCCGAGAGCTGGATGCTGGCTACGAACCCCAGGATGGAGTCTTTGAATACCAGCATCAGAACGGCCGCAAAAGCCCCCAGCCCTGTAAACAGTTTGCCCACCTTTACACCGAACAGGATGGAAAGCAGGATCATAAAAGCGCTGAAATAGAGAACGATCTTCAACAGCTGAACATATCCCTTGATGGGGCGCGTGGTGGCGATAGGGAAGGTAAGATAAATGCTGTGCAGGGCATTGATCAGGGCATCCAGGAACAGCAACGACACAATGAGCATGTAAATATGGGTGCTTTCTGTGATCACTGTCTCCCAGGTGGGGTAATCTTCAAATATGGCCGGGTTCGTCAGCAGGATGATCACAGCGGGGGCAAAATGTGAAAGCCGGTTGAAGACCTTGTGTTTGGCAATGATGTCGTCCCAGGTGAACCGGGTGCGTTTAATGATCCTGTGCTCGGTATAAATAATCAGCTTTTTGGTGAGCCAGTTTGCCAGAATGCATAAAAGTACCACAACGACCGAGAGGATCAGGGTTCTGAAAAACATGGCTGTTTCCGGATTTAAACCCATGTAGCTCAGCCATTTCATCAGGAGATTATGAGCCAGATCAATCATGCTGTTTTATAAAAAGTGCTTTATGAATGGACAAAGCTAAGTTAGTTTTTATATTTATAACCTCAAATCTGCATTCTTGACACTTATAATACGAAACTGATGAAACGTTTAATGGTACCCATAGTTCTATGTTTATCAATGGTATCCTATGGCCAGGATGAATTCGGCCGCTGGTTCGGTTCCGGAACCCTGCGTGTGGATTACCTGCTGGCCGGAGATCAGGAAAATACTGACGTATATTTTCTGGACATGAAGAAGGAACCATTCTGGGGAGGTTCCCATACGAATCTGGTGGATACGTTCAGATACGGTGAATTCATGCTCGAAGTGAGCGATCAGGAAAGCGGAACCCTGATCTATTCCAGGGGTTTTTGCACCCTGTTTAACGAATGGCAGACCACAGCCGAGTCAAAAAAGATGAGAAAGGCATTTCATCAGGTGGCCCTGATGCCTTTCCCCCGTAATCCCGTGGTATTTCAACTGCTGCGAAGGAGCCGCACGGGAGAATTCCAGCCGGTATACAAGCGGAAAATAGATCCTTCCGATATGTTTATCAGGAAGGAACCTGCCATGGCCTGTGACACCACAAGGGTATGGTATACAGGTGATCCTTCCGTGAGGCTGGATATTGCTTTTTTCGGCGACGGATATACTGCAGATGAACAGGATCAGTTTGATGCCGATGTGAAAAAGTATACAGAGAACCTGTTTAGCATCCCGCCATTCGACCGGCTGAAACACCTGATCAATATCTGGTCGGTGTTTGTGCCTTCCCCCGAGAGCGGAACCGACATACCCGGTGAAGGGATCTACAGGCAAACGACCCTGAATACCACCGACTATACCTTCGGCCTGTCACGGTATATTACCACCACCGATATGGAATCTCTGCACGACCAGGCGGCTGCAGTACCTTCCGACCAGCTGGTGATTCTGATCAACAGTGAACGGTACGGAGGCGGGGGCATTTTTAATCATTATGCCAGCGTAACAGCCGGTCATCCCCTTTCTATGATTGTTATGGTGCATGAGTTCGGCCATTCGTTTGCCGGTCTGGGCGACGAGTATTACACTTCCGAAGTGGCTTATGAGGATTTTTATCCTCTGGATGTGGAACCATGGGAACCCAATCTCACCACCCTGGTGGATTTTGACGGCAAATGGAAGGATATGCTTGACCCCGGGACCCCCGTGCCTACTCCGGCCGAACCCCGGTATGAAGGAGTGGTGGGTGTGTACGAAGGAGGAGGATATGTGGCGAAAGGAGTGTACAGGCCTTTCCTCGACTGCCGCATGCATACCAACGAAGCCCCCGGATTTTGCCCCGTATGCCGGCGTGCCATTGAAAGAATGGTGCGTTTCTACAGCGAGTAGTGCAGCCATTGCATCCCACATCTGCCAAACCACCCTCCATACCTTGAATAAATACAGCATAGATGCTTTATTGAATGGACTGGGAAAACAGGACTCCGTTATCCTGAACCATATCTATGATGAGTATTATCCATGGGTGGAAAAACATGTGCTGAATAATTCCGGAACAGAGGATGATGCCGGGGATATTTTTCAGGAAACCCTCGTGATCCTTTACAGGAAGCGGAAAGAAGGCACCCTGCAAATTTCAACCAGCTTCAGGAATTATCTGATCGGTACCGCAAAAATGTTATGGCTGAAGGAGCTGAGAAGAAGAAGACGAAGCCCGGTCATATCTGCCGAGGTGACCGATGAAGAAAGCCTTGCGGAAAACATGGCCGTTGAGGCGGAGGAGAAATCTCGTTACAGGCTTTATCAGAAATATTTTATCCGCCTGGCAGAAGATTGCCGGAAAATACTGCAGTGGTTCTACAGCAAGGTGCCTCTGGCTGAGATTGCACAGAGAATGGGGTACAAAAGCGAAAACTATGCGCGCAAAAGGAAATTCATATGCAAGGAAAAACTGATCGAGATGATCAAAAGCGATCCGGCTTTTGACGATGATTGAAACGTCGCCTGCCCAGCGCAAACAACATGACCAAAGCGATCAGCACCCCGGCAACCACTATCCACCGCCTGCCGTAATAAACCGGGCCATGATTGCCCGTAACCACATATCCTGACCAGAAGTAAGGGTGCGAATGGAGCATATCGGATTCTCTCAGGTAACGCAGTTTGGCGTATTGCAGGGCCCGGGCTTTTGACATTCCCCGCTTCAGCCCCACGTAGAAATATTCCATCAGGTCGGCGCTGGCCAGGTCTTCCACTTCCCACAGTGAAAGGACCAGGCTGGGACAGCCGGCGTACATAAACCCCCTGGCCAGGCTGATCATGCCTTCTCCCTCGTGCAGCTCGCCAATGCCGCTGTTGCACGAGCTGAGGGTGGTCAACCGGGCATTGAGCCTTAGGTTGTATATCTCAAAGGTGTTCAGCAGCCCGTCCTCTTCATTTTCAGGAAGGTCGGTAAAGACCAGTTTGGAAAACATGGGGTCGGTGTCGTCAATGATGGTGTGCATGGCCAGATGGATCAGGTCATATTTGCCCGCATGATCCTTGAAATGTTTTTCCGTGGCTTCACTTCCGGTGAAAACGTCGCCTTCCAGGCGTTTCCCTATGCGGTGTGCTTCCTCCAGGGCTCCGGGAATGGGCAGCAGCCGGTCACGGTAATGCTGCCGGGTCTGGGCCTGCAGTAGGGGCGACTGTCCCTCCGGATCATATTCGGGGGCATAGGCTGCCAGGCTGTTGGTCCAGCCTTTCCGGGTGCGGTAAACCTTTTTGAGCAGCATGGCCGAGTGGGCATAGCTTACCGGAATTTCAGCGATCAGATAGGGCAGGGAACGGTAATTCACCGGGTTGGCTTCGGGTATTTTCCTAAGCAGGATCTCGAAAGGCAGGAAATGGAGGCGGCTGTCGGCGATGATTACAATGTGCCGGTTTCTGATTTCCCGGGCAA
>DQWH01000040.1 GCA_011042635.1 Bacteroidota bacterium
GACGTAGCACAGCGAAGGAGAAGTACGCAGAGACGTCCCGGCGGAAAAACAAAATTCAGCCATGTTGATGTCTATATGCCAAAATATTTTATCCGGTCCGGGTTTGAAGGCAAGTCTGTGGTTACGGAAACAGGATGGTATTTGCTTTTCCTGCGTTCTTGACATCCTCCCTCACTCTCCACCAAATATATATGCCGTGGTTATCCTGTTTCTATAACCATGCGGGAATATATCTCCGAACCCCGGAAATTATTTGAGCACGATATCTTTGATCAGCTCTTCCCCTGTCCGTTTATTCAGGGCGCCGACCAGGGAAGAACGGATCATCATCAGTTCGTTCCTCACCACCGACGAACTCAGTTCCACATACAGTTTCTTGTTTCGGATATAGAGGTTTTTTGTTCGTCTGGCCACGGTTTTCCCCACCACTTCCTCCCAGGCCCCGATCAGCTGCACTTCCTTGAGTTTCTGCCCGGTCACACTGTCTTTCAGTATCTCCCGGATAATCTCTCCGAGCGTTTGTGTATGCGAACGTTTCATTTACTGTGATATCAGCTGGACCGTATCGTTGATGATAAATATCCGGTAATCGGCAGGGATTTCTTTCAGTATGCCTTCCAGGTGATCGAGGTTGGTATCGGTAATAAAGATCTGTCCGAATTCCTTTTCCGACACCAGGCGGATGATCTGTTTCACCCGGTTTTTATCGAATTTATCGAATATATCATCCAGGAGGAGGATGGGCAGGTTCCCGCTCAACTGGTGTATGAAACCGAACTTGGCCAGTTTCAGGGCCACCAGAAAGGTTTTCTGCTGCCCCTGCGAACCGGTCCTTTTCATGGGATGTTCACCCAGCCCCAGCCACAGGTCGTCCTTATGGGTTCCCCCGGTGGTGTACTGCACCGTCAGGTCTTTATCACGCCTTTCCCTGAGAAGCTCCTCCATTCCCTTTTCATGCAACTGCGATTCATACCTGAGGACCACCTCTTCCCCGTTTCCGGAGATCATGGCATAATATTCCCTGAACAGGGGCATCAGGTCCCTGACAAATTTCAGCCGGGTCTGGTAGATGGAAGCGGCCAGGGGGATCATCTGCTTGTCCCACAGATCGATGGCGGCATGGTCAGTCCGCCGTTCAACGGACATCTGTTTCAGAAGAATATTCCGCTGGGTAAGCGCCCGGTTGTAACGCATCAGATTGTCAAGGTACATCCGGTCGTACTGGCTGATCACACTGTCCATGAACTTGCGTCTCTGATCGCTTCCTTCGGTAATCAGGGCACTGTCGGCCGGAGAGATCATCACCACCGGCATGTACCCGATGTGGTCAGCCAGCCTTTCATACTCCTTTCGGTTTCTCTTGAACTGCTTTTTCCGGCTCTTACGACAGGCACAGTACAGGTTTTCCGTTTTCCCGTCTTTTTCCACATCGCCCTGGATCACAAAAAATTCTTCCCCGTGCCGGATATTCTGGCTGTCGATGGGATTGAAAAAACTCTTGGTGAGCGACAGGTAATGAATGGCATCGAGGAGGTTGGTCTTGCCCACCCCGTTATCTCCCACAATGCAGTTGATACGCGGAGAAAACTCCAGTTCAGCCTGTTTATAATTTTTAAAATGGACCAGCGCCAGATTCTTCAGATACATACCTTAATCTCTTTTACTGTAAAAGTAAGAAGAAATATGATTCCCTGAAAAGCAAATTGACCGTGCAGCGATTTTCATCCAATTATTTCAATAAAATGGCAGAAAGCATTACATTTGCCAAAATTTTCATTCAGGAATAGTATCCATGGCAAAGAAAAAGAAAGAACCTGCACAAGACGGACTGCACGACATTGAAAATGCATTGACCCGGACAGAGCAGTTTATTGAAGACAACCAGAAGATCATTACCACCGTGGTAGCCGTGATTGTACTGCTGGTTTCGGCATATCTGGGGTACAGGCGTTTCATACATACTCCCCGCAACCAGGAAGCCATGGCACAGATGTTCATGGCCGAAAGGTATTTCGAAGCCGATTCGTTCAACCTGGCCCTGTACGGTGACGGCAATTATCTGGGATTTCTGGATATTATTGACGATTACGGAATGACCCGTGCCGCCAATCTGGCCAGCTATTATTCGGGCATTTCCTACCTGCACCTGGGACAATATGAAGATGCCCTGGAGTACCTGAAGAAATTCAAATCGAAGGATGAAATGCTGGGGCCAATTTCGCAGGGTGCCATCGGGGATGCGTACCTGGAACTGGGAGAAACCCCCGAAGCCATTGATCAATATCTGATGGCAGCTCACATGAAAGATAATCCCTTTCTTAGTCCCATTTACCTGATGAAAGCCGGTCAGCTGCTGGAAGAAGAGGGCGATTATGAAAAGGCCCTGAAACTGTACCGGGAAATCGAAACCAAATACCCCGAATCGACGGAAGCCAGGGATATTGAAAAATTCATCACCCGGGCCACACTCCATCTGGAGAAGTAAACCATCCGTCATAAATTTTGCATAACCTGTTATCATGGTAACCAGGAAAAAAAATCTTCCCGACCCCGATGCTTCCACCCTGGCCATGGCAGGCGATTTTTCTTTCGGCATTGTTGTGGCCGAATGGAACCGTGACATCACCGCTTCCCTGCTCGAGGGAGCCCACAACGCACTGACCCGGGCAGGCGTGAAGCCCGAACAGATCATCGTAAAATGGGTGCCCGGCAGTTTCGAGCTGACGGCAGGAGCCCGCTATCTGGCAGAATATACGGGAGTGGATGCCGTGATATGCCTGGGATGCGTGATCCAGGGAGAAACCCCTCACTTTACCTACATTTGTCAGGGGATTTCTTACGGCATTACGGAACTGAACCTTTTATTTGATCTGCCTATCGTATTCGGGGTTCTTACTACCCTGAATCTGGAACAGGCCCGGGAAAGAGCCGGAGGAAAGCTTGGCAACAAAGGGGAGGAAGCCGCCATCACCGCTCTGCGGATGGCACAACTCCACCGGGAACTGGAAGAACAACTACCCGACACAGAAGAACCCGACGAGGAATAACTACTCTGAAAAAAACGGCGTTGCTTGCCGGTATGGCTATTTTTCGTAATTTTCGGCAACCATGTTCCGTACCTGCCTGAAAATAGCCTTACGCAACCTTTTTAGATACAAAGGGTTCACACTGATCAACATCTCCGGGCTGGCCATCGGAATGGCAGGATTTATCCTGATCACCCTGTACGTGTTTCACGAACTGAGCTACGACAAATTCCACCGGCATGCGGAACATATTTATCGTATCGGTCTGGATGCCAGGCTGGGCAGCGAAGAATATGTCGGTTCCAGCACACCCGGCCCCCTGGTCCCTGCCCTGGTAGAAACCTATCCCGAATTCGTGGCAGGAACCCGGTATGAAACCGACGGGGAAAAGCTGGTGACCGTTCTGCCCCCGGGGGAAAATGCCAGGCCTCTACAATTCATCGAGGAAAATTTCTATTATGCCGATTCCGGGTTTTTCAGCATATTTTCCCTGCCCCTTCTTCAGGGAAATCCTTCCTCCGTCCTGTCTGCCCCCCGTTCGGTGGTACTGACCGAATCAATGGCAAGGAAATATTTTGGCGACAGGGATCCCGTAGGCCAGACCCTGCATATCAACAACCAGGATGAGTACACGGTTACCGGAATATGTACCGATATCCCCACCAATTCACACATGGATTTCGACCTGCTGGCCTCATACTCTACCATCGACAGCGGTGTGCGCAGGAACTGGGGAAGCAATATGCTCGATTCGTACGTGCTTTTGCAGGAAGGCACCCACCCCGATTCGGCCGAATTGAAATTGAATGAGCTGGTATCCAGGCATTTCGGACCCATTGTACGGGAAGTCATGGGCATCAGCCTGGATGAATTCCATGCATCGGGCAACCGGTACCTTTTTTTCCTTGAAAATATACGTGACCTGCACCTGCACTCGGAAGCAGAGTCGGAATCCTCCCATCAGATGAGCGAGGTATCCGTATACATTCTTTCGCTGATTGCCCTGCTTATCCTGCTGATCGCCTGTATCAATTTCATGAACCTGACCACCGCCCGTTCACTTACCCGCTCACTGGAAGTGGGCATGCGTAAGGTGCTGGGCTCTCAGAGAAGCCAGCTGATCCTGCAATTTCTTACCGAATCGGTGCTGATGAGTATGCTGGCGCTGGTACTGGCCGGACTACTGGTAGAACTGGCCATCCCTGAATTTAATAACCTGACGGGTAAGGATCTTTCCCTTTCCATTGCAGAACACTGGAGGAATCTCCCTCTATTGTTATTACTGGGCCTGATGGCCGGGCTGGTTTCGGGCATTTACTCCGCCCTGTTCCTGTCCTCTTTCAAAATCATGAATGTGCTGAAAGGCAAGCCGCGCTCGGGCCAGGGGAGCCTCCGGTTCAGAAGCGGACTGGTCATATTCCAGTTCAGCATCTCCGTTTTTCTGATCATCGCCACCCTTACCATACACAACCAGATCCGGTTTATTCGCGAAAAGGACCTGGGATACAACCGGGATCATATGCTGGTGGTGGAACGGGTACATGAAATGGGCGATCAGTACCACAACTTCCTGGAGGAAATTCATAAGATTGCCGGGGTGGCAGGAGCCACGGCTTCGACCACTATTCCCGGAAAGGAGATGGACGGGAACGGGATCATGGTGGAAGGCGCCCCGGTAAGTACGATCCATATCCTGTCACGTCTTCCTGCCGACGAAAATTTCCTTTCCACTTACCAGATCAAGCTGGAAGAGGGGCGTTATTTCAATCCGCAGCTGGCAGGTGATTCCATGGCCATGGTCATTAACCGGAACACCATCCGTTCATTCGGCATACCGGAACCGGTGATCGGCCGGAACCTGGTGGAGCCCACCGGGCAGAATACCGAACCCATTCTCAGGCCAATCATCGGCATCATAGAAAATATCCATTTCCAGTCGATCCACAGCCACATCAGGCCCATGGGGATCGAATTTCTGGGAAGCAGGCTGCCATCATACATCTCCATCCGCATTCGGCCGGAAGACGTGATAAGCACACTGAAAAAGATCGAGGATACCTGGACTCGCCTAATGCCTGACCAGCCTTTAAAGTACAGTTTCCTGGACGAGAACCTGGAAAGTATGTACCGAACGGAAAGGAAACTGGGAACGGTCTTCCTGATCTTTTCCCTCCTGGCCATTTTTATTGCCTGCATGGGATTGCTGGGGCTGGCTTCCTTTTCGGCAGAAAGGAGAACCAAGGAGATCGGGGTGCGAAAAGTGATGGGAGCCACGGATATGCAGATCGTCCTGCTTCTTACGAAAGATTTTTCCCGCTGGGTGATTTATGCAAATTTTCTCGCGTGGCCTTTCGCATACCTGTTTGCAAGTAAGTGGCTGCAAAATTTTGCCTACCGCGTATCGGTACAACCCCTCCACTTTGCACTGGCAGTCCTGTTGTCGGTTCTGATTGCCGTGGGAACCATATTGTTCCGTACCCTCCGCTTGGCCGTGCAGAACCCGGTAGATTCGCTGAGGTATGAATAAACCACCTGAAAGCAACAGCATAAGTGCAACTATGCAGTGCAACCATATCGGTTGGTTCGATGAGAATACTCAGTGGAAAGAATTGGATGTGACCGGCAGAGCCTACTCGTCATTGTCGTCGTCAATCTTCACATGACCCCAGTTTTCCCCCCTGCGGATCCTGTTCAGCTGTGTATGGGTAATACCAAACTCACGGGCAATTTTGTACAATGGGTTTTTGCCGCGTTTGATCTTTTTTTTCAAACGGATCACCTGGCTTTCCGTAAGTTTCGCATTGGTAATTTTTCCTTTTCGTTTGGTAATCCAATTTGGATTGATCCTCATATGCGCCACCATGGTTTCACGGGTAACCCACTTCAGATTGTCAATGCGGTTGTTGTCCTTCCGGAAATCAAGATGGATAACATATTTCTGAAGGGTATGTTCCTTTTTCAGGAACATTTTGGCCACCAGCCGGTGAATCAGGATGGTTTTCCGGTTATCTTTCCCCCAGAAAGTATACACCGGATAACCTTTTACCTGCGGGGGTTTAATCATTTTCCACTCGCCTTTTTTGGGATCCCAGCGCCGGATCCGGCCAAAACTGGACAATTCGTACTTTTTCTCACCAAAATCGACATCTTCAAACACCACAGGTTTCCAGATTTCTTCTGAGTATTCCATACCTCAAGGAAGTTTAGGAGTAGATTAATTTCGTTTTATTAACAAATATATGTAATAAATAAAGCAGATTGTTCTTATAATCACTCTAAATAACAAAATTTCTATGGTAATTTTTTTAAAACAAAAGAATAATTCGCGGAATTTTCTGCTTCTGATTGCATGAGAATAATAAAATATACAAAATTTCCATTATTACATACAGGAATAAACTTGTTTTTCATCCGTAAATAATCATGGTATCTGAAAAGGAGCTTCCGCTTATTCAGAAATATTCCGCACAGGTAAAAAGCTCCGGCCGGATCATTCACCTCACCGGCGACTTATGACCCCAGGCATTCACGCATTATCCGCGTTTTCACATGGTTCTCGTTTTCGATCATCAAATAAAATTCTTCGAGGTATCCGGCTACATCCTCCCGTTCGCTTTCTTCCAACAGTTCGAAAGAAGAGATCATCTGCATGAATGCCGGTTTTTTTTCATGGAAAATATTAAAAAAGCGGTAAAATTCTTGTTCCTGCAAACATACCCCCATATATTTTCTCTCCCTCACCGATGCAATAGCCAGGTCCTTGTGCGGAACAGCATAGTGCGCATTCACCAGTCCGCAATAATCGAAATCATACGGTATGGGCACCGGCCTGGAAATTTGTTCATCCTCAGGTCCCATGATTTCCACATTGTGCTGTTTCATGATACTCCAGTCGATATTGCCGATCATATACTGAAACAGGGAAAGGATCTGACAGGTTTCATAATCGGTCTTCACTATAGATATTTCCTCCTTTCCCAGAAAAGATCCGTTCAGCCTGTTTTCAATCTGTTTCTCCGATTCGATCAGAAAGGCATACCGGATGATGGAGTTCTTCCTTCCCCGGCTGTCGACATACTCCACCCGGAGCAGACGGACTCTTATACTATTATCAGTCAGTAGATTATACAAGCGGTAAACCAGATATTCTTTCAGCAGATATTGCTCGAAAGTACCGGCCGACCGGCAGTGGGTAACAATTTTCATAGCAGGGACAGGCGGAGACACGGTATCATTCTCACCAGAAAAGCTGATTCGGATAGGAGGGAAATCGCAGTAGCTTTTCCTGAAATTGCCCCGGGTACGGATCCTGACCTCTTTCCTTACCGTTTTCCCGTTCGTTCCCGTAAAGGAAAGAGCAGCAGGCTGGTATCTTTCCCGGGAACGGGTCCGGAAAAACCTGCGTCGGTCAAACTCCAGTCTGATCCGGAGTACTTCATTTATGTTTCCCTGCTCATAATCACAGAAATTGAAATAATCGATAAGTTCAGTTATGGGTTCGGAAGAGGGAGTAAAAGGAGGCTCTTCCCCGTGTGTAACAGAAAATACCGTTCCCAGCAGTACGACAATAAAGCATCCTTTCAAACGGAACATATTCATGTGGCAATTTCTCCCACACCCTGCAACACAAATTTGGGTTTATAAGGAAAATCCTCTATCATTTTCCGGTTAGTGATCCCGCTGAGAACAAGAGCCGTATCAATTTCCGATTCAATCCCCGCTACGATGTCCGTATCCATGCGGTCGCCGATGATCAGGGCATCTTCCCTCCGTACCCCGAGCTTTTTCAGGGCACTCCGCATCATCAACGGGTTCGGTTTACCCACGTAGTAGGCTTTCTTACCGGTAGCTACCTCAATGGGAGCGATCAGGGCCTTCGTGGCCGGAACAATGCCGCTCTCGCTGGGGCCGGTGGTGTCGGGATTGGTGCCTATTAACCGGGCGCCGTTCAGCACCAGGTTAACGGCTTTTTCAATTTTTTCATAGCTGTAGGTCCGGGTTTCACCCACTACCACATAATCGGGGTCCACGCTGTTTATAGTATATCCCACATTGTACAGGGCATTGATCAGTCCTGCCTCTCCAATAATATAAGCACTACCCCGGGGCCGCTGAGATGCCAGAAACGAGGCGGTGGCCAGTGCGGAAGTATAAAACACCGAACGTTCCACTTCTATGCCCATGCGGGCCATTTTTTCCTGCAGTTCGCGGGGGGTTCGTTCACTGGAATTGGTGAGAAAAAGAAATGATTTCTTTTCTTTTTTCAGCCAGTGAACAAATTCCTTTACTCCGGGAAGCAATATATCTCCGTGATACAGCACCCCGTCCATATCGGAAATATAGCCTTTTTTCGATTGCAGATACGGTAAATGTTCTTTTCTCATAGGGATAATTATTGTAACAAAAATATAAATTTATCCATAGATTCCCTGTTCTCCTGTTCTTTATTCCGGATATTTTCACATAATCCGCTGCAAAGATTACGTCTTCCCATATTCATCACTCCGGAATCTCCTCTGCTTTCAACATAATACTCTTTCCTGTGAGAATCCCGCTTTGGATTTTTCCCAAAAAGAATTAGATTTAGGGCCGGCATATATGGCCTGTATTACAAAACACCGGACATTACAAAAAACCTTCACCATGGAACATACTCCGATCGACCGCCGCCGTTTTGTACGATACTCGGTTGCCGGAAGTGCCGGGTTTCTGCTTGCTCCCTATCTGTCGTTTGCCGGTCATCCGCCCGATAAAAAGGTCAGGATAGGTCTGATTGGCGTGGGCCTGCGCGGCAGGAACCACCTGAACAACCTGCTGAACCGGGAGGATGTCGCCATCCCAGCGATTTGCGACATCGACCCCCTGGCCCTGGCCAAATCACAGGAAATGATGAGGGCTGCCGGCAGGAAAGAAGCGGCAGAATACACCGGAAGTGAATTTGCTTTTGAAAAAATGCTGGAAAGAGACGATCTGGAGGGGGTGATCATCTCCACTCCCTGGCTGTGGCATACCCGGATGGCCGTTGCCGCCATGAAATCAGGCAAGTATGCCGGGGTAGAGGTATCGGCAGCCAACACCCTGGAAGAATGCTGGGACCTGGTGAATACCTGGGAAGAAACGGAAGTGCCGGTCATGATACTGGAAAATGTATGTTACCGGCGCGATGTGATGGCCGTACTCAATATGGTGCGGCAGAAGGTCTTCGGTGAAATAGTTCACTGCCGATGCGGTTACCGGCACGACCTGCGGGAAGTAAAATTCAATCCCGGCGTTGAATTCGGCGAAAGAGGCATAGCCGAAGCCAGGTGGCGTACCCGTCACTCCATTTACAGGAACGGAGATCTGTATCCCACACACGGAGTGGGACCTGTCGCCACTATGCTCAACATCAACAGAGGAAACCGTTTCGTTTCACTGGTTTCCACGGCCACCAAAGCCAGGGGACTGCATGACTATATTGTGAATCATCCCGAAGGCGGTCCGGATCATCCGAATGCCTCAATAAAATGGAAACTGGGGGATGTGGTCACCAGCCTCATCACCACCGCCATGGGAGAAACCATCCTGGTAACCCATGACACCAACCTCCCACGCCCTTACTCTCTGAATTTCAGCGTTCAGGGCACCAGAGGGCTGGCTGATTTCGATTACCATACCAGGAGAATATACATCGAAGGGATCAGCCAGCCGCATACATGGGATGATATGAACCAGGAATGGCTGGAAAAATATGATCATCCTCTGTGGAAAAAATACGGAGAATATGCTTCCGGCAGCGGCCACGGAGGAATGGATTTCTTTGTTGATCACGCATTCGTGGAATCGGTTAAAAGAAAAGTAAATCCTCCCCTGGATGCATACGACTGTGCCGCCTGGAGCGCTATCACCCCCCTTTCGGAGGCCAGCATTGCCAATAACGGAGAACCACAGAATTTTCCCGATTTTACCAGAGGAAACTGGTTCAAAAGAAAACCTGTTTTTGCCCTCGACGATGAGTTTTAAATCCCGTTCCCCCCGTCTGTATCACTGGATGAATTGTCATTACTTATTCAATCCGACATGCAACTAAACACACTCGACTGGACCATTGTTGGCATATTTTTTCTCATTGTACTGAGTATCGGATGGATCGCCTCGCGTACCGCCGGAAAAGATACTACCCAGTTTTTCCTCGGCGGAAGGGGCATGCCCTGGTGGCTGCTGGGGATATCCATGGTGGCCTGCACCTTTTCGGCCGATACCCCCAACCTGGTCACGGGCATGGTGCGTGAAAACGGGGTGGCCAAGAACTGGGCCTGGTGGGCCTTTCTGATCACCGGTATGGTCACCGTGTTTATTTATGCCAAGCTATGGCGCAGGTCGAATGTCATGACCGACCTGGAATACTATGAAAAACGCTACAGCGGGAAAGCGGCGGCTTTTCTGCGCGGTTTCAGGGCGGTGTATCTGGGGATTTTCTTCAACTCGCTGATCATGGCCACGGTAACCCTGGCAGCCATTAAGATCGGGGCGGTGATGCTGGGTCTGAAGCCCTGGATCACTGTGGCGGGCGCTTCCACCATTGTGGTGCTCTATGCCACCCTGGGCGGGCTGAAAGGAGTAATCTGGGCCGATTTCTTCCAGTACAGCATAGCCATGTTCGGGGCTGTTCTGGCCGCAGTGGTGGCTGTGAAACAACCCGAAGTGGGAGGCCTGTCGCAGTTGCTGCAGCACCCGTCGCTGAGCGGGAAAATGTCCTTTTTGCCCGATTTCTCCGAACCGGCCGTTCTCATACCCTTGCTGATCATTCCCATTGCGGTCCAATGGTGGGCGGTTTGGTACCCCGGCGCCGAGCCGGGCGGGGGCGGATACATCGCCCAGCGCATGCTGGCTGCCAAAAATGAAAAAAATGCCATCGGGGCCACCCTTCTCTTTAACTTTGCCCACTATGCCCTGCGTCCCTGGCCCTGGATCATCGTGGCCCTGGCTTCGGTGATCATCTATCCCGACCTGGCCTCCATCAAAGCCGATTTTCCCGCCATTACCGATAATTTTCTGAAAGACGACGTGGCATACCCCGTTATGCTGTCCCGGCTAGGGGCCGGATGGCTGGGACTGGTGGTGGCCTCGCTCATTGCAGCCTACATGTCCACCATCGGCACTCACCTCAACTGGGGCTCGTCTTATGTGGTCAACGATTTTTACCGCCGTTTTGTGCGACCCCAGGCTACCGAAAAAGAACTGGTACTGATAGGGCGTATATCCACCTTTTCCCTGATGCTGATTGCCGGTATCATCGCCCTGTTCTTCCTGCAGGATGCCACGCAGGCATTCAACGTGCTGCTGTTAACCGGCGCAGGTTCGGGACTGATCTACCTGCTCAGGTGGTTCTGGTGGAGGGTCAATGCCTGGACGGAAATTGCTGCCATGATCTTCGCCACGGTGGCCGCCATCGTACTGATCTTTTTTGTGGATAATCTCTGGCTGGCCGATACATTCAGCGGGATCTACCCCCTGCCGGAAAATTACGCCGGAATGGGAGAAAAAGTCCTTTCCGGAACGGTTTTCCCCATCAAACTGATCGTGGCAGTCATCTGGACCACCATCGGATGGGTAGTGACCATGTGCCTGACCCGTCCCGAAACCACCGATACGCTGAGGCAGTTTTACCTCCTTACACGCCCGGGAGGACCGGGATGGAAAAAAGTGGTAGAACAGGCCCGGAAAGAAGGCTTTCCCGTGGATGATACCGACTCTGGAAAACCTTGGGAAATGCCCATTCAGATCCTGTGCGTATTTATTGGTTGTGTGGTGATCTATTCCAGCCTCTTCTCCATTGGAAGTTTTGTATATCTGAAACCCTTGCAGGGCATCCTGCTTGCACTGCTCTCCGTCGCCGGCACCGTATTTCTCTTCAAATCGTTCTCCAAACTGCGGGCTACCTGAGCCTGACACTTTTAACCGGACATGGAAAAACAGGAGATCCTGCATGACGTACTCAAAAAATTCAGGCTTCCCGGACCCGCAACCCTGCCGGCTCCTTACGGAAACGGGCTGGTGAACCGCAGCTATGTTTTCTCATGCCGCACCTCCGGCCGGGACGAACGTTTTCTCCTTCAGGAAATAAACACCTGTGTTTTCAGAGAACCTGTCAGGGTCATGGACAATATCCTGATGATTTCCAGGCATATCGAAAACCGGCGTAACCGGAAAGATTCCAGGGAAAGAAACGGATACCTGATACCGGAACTGGTGCAGGCAGCCGACGGAAATTATTACATCCAGGATGATAAAAACCGCTACTGGAGGATTTACCGGTTTGTTGAACACAGCCGGGTACTGAATGAAATAACTCATCCTGATCAGGCATTCGAGGCGGCGGCCATGTTCGGAAAATTCCTGCGGGAACTGGCCGGCCTCGATCCGCAGCTTATACATGTAACCATACCCGGTTTCCACGACCTTTCCCTGCGGTTCGCACAACTGGAACAGGCTTTGAAACGGGACCCTTCCGGAAGGAAAACCAGCTGCCGGAAAGAAACAGAAAAAGCCATGGCCTGCCGGAACCTGGAAAAAGAGTTTATCAGCCTGGTTCATGAAGGAAGGCTTACCCTCCGCATCACCCACAACGATACCAAAATAAACAATGTGCTGCTGGATGAACATACTGGTAGAGGACTGTGTGTCATTGATCTGGATACCGTCATGCCCTCTACCGTGCTTTCGGATTTCGGGGATATGATGCGCACCTTCGTCCCTTCCGCCAGTGAAGAGGAAGCCGATACGGGAAAAATCATGTTCCGTTTGCCGGTATTTGAATCCATGGCAGGGGGATTTCTTTCTGAATGCGGAAAATTGTTAACTTCAGCCGAGAAAGAATACCTGGTTTTCGGAGGGAAAATAATGACTCTGATGCAGGCCATCCGTTTCCTCACCGATTATCTGAACGGCGACATATACTATACCACGGAAAGGCCCGGACAGAACCTGCAAAGGGCCCGGAACCAGTTGAAGGTGCTGGAGCTTTTCACGGAGCAGGAACAGGTCATGCAAAACCTGATCAGGTCTATGTTATAAAAAAAGAATCTCTTAAACTAACATATGATGAAAACCAGCTTAACTTCTTTATTCCTCTTAATCCTGCTCACCGGTTTATCAGGACAGGAAGTCCCCGACTGGGAAAATCCTGCAGTCGTTGCCATCAACAAGGAGGCTCCACGGGCCACTGCCATTCCGTATGCCGATATGAAGTCGGCTCTGACACTGGCACCGGAAGATTCACCCTATTTCCTTTCCCTGAACGGGAACTGGAAATTCAAATGGGTGGAAAAACCGGCCGACCGCCCCGAAGGGTTTTACCAGCCCGGGTACGATGTGAGCCGGTGGGACGAAATACCGGTCCCGTCAAACTGGGAACTCCAGGGATACGGCATCCCTATCTATGTCAACAGCGCCTATGAGTTCAGCCGCCGCCCCAACCCCCCTGCCATTCCGCATGATTACAATCCCGTGGGTTCCTACCGTACCACATTCACCCTGCCCGACACGTGGGACGGAAGGCAGGTTTACATACACTTTGGAGCCGTAAAATCGGCCATGTATTTGTGGATCAACGGACAAAAAGTCGGATACAGCCAGGGAAGCAAGCTCCCGGCAGAGTTTCATATTACCCCCTATCTGAAAGAAGGAGAAAACGTCCTTGCCGTGGAAGTTTACCGCTGGTCGGACGGGTCTTACCTCGAATGCCAGGATTTCTGGAGGATCAGCGGTATTGAACGGGATGTTTTTCTGTTTTCCACTCCCGAATACCATATTCGTGATTTCTTTGCCAATGGAGATCTGGATGATCAATACCGCAACGGTGTGCTTAAGCTGGATGTGGAACTGGTGAACCATCATCCCAGGCTTAGGGCAAGAAACCTTCAGGTGCAATATGTCCTGCTTGACGACAACCGGAATGTGGTGGCAAAAGAAACCATTCCCGCCGGCCTGCACGAAAAAAAAACCAACCGGCTTCAGGCAGAAGCGCATATAGAAAACATCAAGCCCTGGACGGCCGAAACACCCCATCTGTACACCCTGGTGATCAACCTGCTCGACAGGAAAGACCGTCCTGTGGAATCGGTAACCTGTAAAACCGGTTTCAGAAAGGTAGAGATCCGGAACGGCCAGTTACTGGTAAACGGGAAAGCCATCCTGATCAAGGGAGTAAACCGGCATGAGCACGATGAATTTACCGGCCATGTTGTCTCCCGGGAAATGATGCTGAAAGATATCATGTTGTTCAAGCAAAACAACATCAATACGGTACGTACCAGCCACTATCCAAACGATCCATACTGGTACAGTCTGTGCGACGAGTATGGTATCTACATAATCGACGAAGCCAACATCGAATCGCACGGAATAGGCTACCGGCCCGACCGGACCCTGGCCAACAAGCCCGAATGGGAACTGGCCCATCTGGAAAGGATCCAACGTATGGTGGAACGCGACAAGAACCATCCTTCGGTCATCATCTGGAGCATGGGCAATGAAGCCGGCAATGGGGTGAATTTCCAGGCCGGCTACAACTGGATCAAGGAGCGCGATCCCTCCCGCCCCATCCATTATGAAAGGGCCGGCATGGAATGGAATACGGACATATATTGTCCCATGTACCCACCAATAGAACGTATTGAACAATACGCACAGAAACATTCCGACCGCCCCCTCATCATGTGTGAATATGCTCACGCCATGGGTAACAGTACAGGAAATTTCCAGGAATACTGGGATGTGATTGAGAAATATCCCGTTTTGCAGGGAGGTTCCATCTGGGACTGGGTGGACCAGGGCCTGGCAAAGTATACCGACGATGGCAGGAAGTACTGGGCCTACGGAGGCGACTGGGGGCCGGAAGACGTGCCCAGCGACAACAACTTCTGTATCAACGGACTGGTATCACCCGACCGGAGCATTCATCCGGGACTGATCGAAGTTAAGAAAGTATACCAGTATATCGGATTCGGACCGTTCAATAAAGAAACAAACACCCTTCGGATCACGAACAAATACGATTTTACAGATCTGGAAAATTTCGATATCAAGTATGAACTGACGGAAAACGGGATCGTGTTAGCTGACGGCACAATCAGGGCGCCGGAACTGAAACCGGGCGAGTCGGCTGAGCTGGCCCTTAAACTGCCTGAAACAGAGCCACGGCCGGGAGCGGAATATTTCCTGAACCTCTATGCGCTTACCCGCGATTCCGTACCTCTGGTGCCGGCCCGATACGAACTGGCACGGGAACAGATAGCCCTGGACCGGTATGCTGAACCCGTGGCTGCAGAGAAGGGCACCTATCCCCCGCTTCGCACCGGAGGCAATGAACAGGTACTGCTGATCAGCAGCGACCGTTTTGCCGTGGGATTTGACCGGATCAGCGGGAAAATGGCAGGATACACCTACCGGGGAAACATCATTTTCAGAAAAGGACCCGAACCCAACTTCTGGCGTCCGCCCACCGATAATGATTTCGGAAACAACATGCCCCGGGAAATGGGCATCTGGAAAGAAGCCGGGAAGAAGGCACGTCTGGAAAGTTTCGAATACACCGAACTCGACGAAGGGCATATCCGGGTGGAGGTGTTATATGCCCTCGACGCGGTAGGATCGGTATGGAAAACCCGTTATGACGTCTATTCCTCAGGAGAAATTGCCGTAACCAACCATTTCCTGCCCGGACGCAACGATCTGCCCGAAATGCCCAGGCTGGGAATGACCATGGAACTGCCGGAAGGATTCGAAGACCTGGAATATTTCGGACGGGGGCCCCATGAAAATTACTGGGACCGGAAAACCAGCGCTTTTGTGGGAAGATACCGCAGCACGGTATCCGACCAGTATTTCCCCTACATCAGTCCACAGGAGAACGGGAACCGGACCGATGTGCGGTGGATCGCCCTTTTCCGTGAAAGTGGCGACGGGGTACTGTTTATCGGGGAACCGGTGATGAGCCTGTCGGCCCTGCATTATACCATTGAGGATCTGACGCAGGAAACACGGGGCAGCATACATACCGTTGACCTGGAGAAGAAACCCTTCACCACCCTGAACATCGACCTGCAGCAAC
>DQWH01000204.1 GCA_011042635.1 Bacteroidota bacterium
CCCTTCTTTTTTTAATTTTGTGATTTTATTTAGTCTGTTTAAAAAATATAAATAATGAATATCACTGAACAACAAATTGTTGAAGTGCTGAAACAGGTCAAGCACCCGGAAAAAAACGAAGACATCGTTTCCATGGGCATGGTGAAAAATATCCGCACTGAGCAGGATCATGCCGCCTTTACCCTGGTTTCCAAAAAAATGCGTGATCCGTTGATCCAGTCTATTCGCAGGGCCTGTTTCCAGGCCCTGGAGCACCAATTCGGGAAAGAGCTCCGGTTTGCCATTGAAGTGGAAGAACCTGTCCGTAAAATGGACCTGGGGGAATACGATTCCCTGAAAGATGTAAAGAACATTATTGCCGTTGCCTCAGGAAAGGGAGGAGTAGGTAAATCGACCGTGGCCACCAACCTGGCCGTGGCACTGGCAAATACAGGAGCCCGCGTGGGACTGGTGGATGCCGATATATTCGGCCCCTCCATTCCCAAAATGTTCGACCTGATGGGTGCCCGTCCGGCAGCTCATCAGGTGGAAGGGAAAGACCTGATTGTTCCGGTGGATAATTACGGAGTAAAAATCCTGTCCATCGGGTTCTTCATCAGGCCTGAAGATGCCACCGTATGGAGAGGGCCCATGGCTTCCAATTTCCTGAAACAGATATTTCAGCAGGGAGACTGGGGTGCCCTGGATTACCTGCTGGTGGACCTGCCTCCCGGAACCAGCGACATCCATCTGACCCTGGTACAGGAAGTTGACGTCACCGGCGCCATTATTGTCAGCACCCCACAGGATGTGGCACTGGCAGATGCCGTAAAAGGAATCAGTATGTTCAGAAACGAAAAGATCAACGTGCCCGTGCTGGGGCTCGTGGAAAATATGGCCTGGTTTACTCCGGCAGAACTGCCCGAAAACCGGTATTACATCTTCGGCAAAGACGGCTGCAAAGAACTGGCAAAAAAGATGCAGGTGCGCCTGCTGGGCCAGATACCCATTGTACAGGCTATCCGGGAAGGCGGCGACAAGGGCATCCCTTCGGCTCTCATCCCCGATTCTCCAGAAGGAAAAGCATTTACTGACCTGGCCCGGGAAGTCATTCGTGCCGTGGAAGAAAGGAATAAAAACCTGCCTCCCACCCGGCGGGTTCAGGTACAAAAATAATGTCAACCTTATGCATCATCTCAACACATGACCCATGAAAGCGGAAGAAAAACAAAAATTTGAGGAAAAGATCAGAAATTCCCTTGAAAAGGTACGGCCCTATCTCCAGGCCGACGGCGGAGATATAAAACTGATTGATGTGACCGACGACCTGGTGGTAAAAGTGGAACTTACCGGGGCCTGCCACGGCTGCCCTTTCAGTATACAAACACTGAAAGCCGGGGTGGAACAGGTTCTTATCCGGGATGTTCCTGAAGTAAAGGAAGTAATTGCCGTAAATACCTAAGTTATTCCCGTATATCTGAAAAAAGGGTCGTCCGGCCCTTTTTTTATGCAGCATTCCCCCCGATCAGGTAAAAATGCAGGGTGAATAAAATATGTACCCGTTTTTTTAGTTTTATTATGCTGAGAATACTCCCGTAACGGTGAAAAAAATGTCCGCATATGGCCCAGTGTTCCTGGGACTGGTTTTACTCACGGCCGCTGCCTGTTCCACGGAGAACAACACCAGCCTCACACGGGCATACCATAACCTGACCTCCAAATACAACATCTATTTTAACGGGTATGAAAGCTTCAGGCGGGGACTGAAAAAAGCAGAAGAAGCCGTGGAAGACGATTATACCCGTTTGTTACCGGTATTCCCGGTTTCAGCGGGCATTGCCACCGGGTCAATCAGTCCGGAAATGGAAAGGGCTATCCGGAAAGCCTCGAAAGTCATCACCCAACATTCCATTACCGCCAGGCCCAAAAAAAAGAACCGGCAGCTCAGCGAAAAAGAAAAGGCTTTTTACGAAAAGAACGAATATAACAAATGGATTGACGATGCCTACCTGCTGATGGGCAAATCCCAGTTTTTCATGGAAGACCTTTACCTGGCAGAAAGAACCTACCGGCACATTATTGAAGAATACAATGATCCGGAGGTCAAAACCGAAGCCAGAATCTGGCTGGCACGAACCTACATGGAACTGGGCAATATGAGAGAAGCCGAACGGGCGCTGAACCTGGCCGAAACCCGGCGCGACCTTCCCCGAAAACTGAAAAAGTTCCTCCATACAGCCTCCGCCGATTTTCAGATACGCCAGGAAAGATATGAGTCAGCCATCCCATACCTGGAAAAAGCCCTTTCCCTGGCAAGAAAGAAAAAAGATAAAACCCGGTATGCCTTCATCCTGGCCCAGCTATACGAAAGAACGGGCAAACGGGCGAAAGCCTCTTCCCTGTACCGCCAGGTGATCAAAATGAACCCTCCCTATGAAATGACCTTCAATGCCAGGATTAATCTGGCCGGAACATTTGATATTGAAAACCGCGACAGCCGCGAGATCAGGAAAGAACTCAGGAAAATGCTGCGCGATGAAAAAAATGAAGCATTCCGGGACCAGATTTATTATGCCCTGGGAAGACTATCATACCGGGAAGGGAACGTGGAAGAAGCCATCGAACTGTTCCGCGAATCGGCCCGCACAAGCGTATCCAATACAACCCAAAAAGGCATTTCATACCTGGCTATTGCCGATATTTATTTTTCCAGGGTCCATTACAGGGAAGCCAAAACTTACTTTGACAGTGCCGTAATTTTCCTCGATAACAATTATCCCGGATACCAGCAGATTTTCAGTAAATCAAGAAACCTGAACCAGTTGATCGGCTATGTGGAAACGGTGGAACGCGAAGACAGCCTGCAGTATGTGGCCTCTCTGGATATAAATGCACGTAATCAGTTTATTGACAGACTGATTCAAAAAGTACGGGAGGAAGAACAACAACAGAGGCAACAGGAAATGGAGGTCCAGCGCAATACCATGCAGTATTACCAGAACCAGGCACGTTTCAGAAACCAGTATGCCGAAAGCGGGAAATGGTATTTCTATAATCAGGCCACCATTGGCCTGGGACAGATGGAATTCAAAAGAAAATGGGGAGAAAGGAAACTAGAAGACAACTGGAGGCGGGCCAACAAATCTCAGGTGTCTTTCGGTGAAAATGGCACAAATACCCCCGTTAACGGCCAGGAAGAGGGTGCCGCCGGCGAAATGGGTGACAACAAAAGCCGGGAATATTACCTGAAATATCTGCCATTGACCGATTCGCTGATGAAAATTTCCCACCGGCGGCTCATGGAAGCCCTGTACGGTGCAGGACAAACCTATCGTGAACTTTTTAATGATTACCCGCGGGCCATCGAATCATTCGAAGAACTCAACAGGCGATACCCCGATCACCCCCACCAGCTGGAAACATATTACGCATTGTATCAAATGTATTCCGATGCCGGCAATACCGCCATGGCAGGCAGGTACAAAAGCAAAATCCTGTCTGAATTCCCCGGCAGCGAAATGGCAGGAATCGTATCCGATCCCGAGTATTTCAGGCGGCAAAGAGAAAGGCTGAACCAGTTGGAGCAGGCATACCGCGAAGTATACTCCCTGTACCAGAACCGGCAGTATGAAGAAGTCATCGCCCGCACCGACAGCATACTGGAAAAATACAAAAACAACGATCTGACACCGAAATTCAGGTATTTGCAGGCTGTATCCACAGGCAGAATCTCCGATGTGCGGGTATTGAAAAACGAACTGACAGCCCTGATGGAAGACTATCCCACTCACGAGGTAGCACAACTGGCCGGGCAGGTCATTGACCTGATCAGGGAAAAAAACCCCGATATCCGGCAGGAGGATGAAGAAAAACTGGCGGAACAGATCTACCGGTACAATCCCGAAGTCCCCCATTATGTTCTTCTGGCGGTCGATCCGGCCAGGGTAGACCTCCGCCGACTTACCTTCAATATCATCAATTTCAACATTGAATACTATACCAATGCCAATTACGAAACGATGGAGGAAGATTTCGACAATCAATTGAAAATATTCACCGTGAGAGAATTCCCGAACCGGGAAGTTTGTGAAGACTACCTGGAAAACATCCGGAATACACCCGGGGTATGGGACGGCACGAACCTTCCTCCCGGCCAGCCCCTGATGATATCGGCCGGCAATTATGCGGCCCTGATGTCCCATAAATCATTCACCACCTACCTCAGTTTCTATAAAAAGCAGTATCTTCGGGATTGACTGAACCGTTCCGTTTCATTTGAAAAAAGTGTGGTACCGGTATGAAGAAAATACGGCTGTTATGGGCTGATGATGAAATAGACCTGTTGCGGGCCCATGTGCTTTTCCTGGAAGAGAAAGGATATGAGGTAGTAACGGCCACAAACGGAAACGAAGCCATTCAACTGGTTAAATCCTCGGTTTTCGACCTTGTATTCCTCGACGAACACATGCCGGGGATCGGCGGATTGGAAACCCTGGAAATCATCAAGGATATCTCCCCCGCTCTTCCGGTGGTGATGATCACCAAAAACGAAGCGGAGGAAATCATGGACGAGGCCATCGGCTCCCGTATTACCGATTTTCTCATCAAGCCCGTTCATCCCAAACAGATCCTGCTCACCATCAAGAAATGCATGGATCAGAAACGACTGGTAAGTGAAAAAACCACTTCAGGGTACCAGTCACAATTCGGTGAAATCAGCCGCCTGATCAATATGGCTGCCGGTTTTGGCGACTGGAAGGAAATTTACCGGCGACTGGTTTACTGGGAACTGGAGCTGGAAAAGCACGGAGACACCGGGATGAGAGAGGTGCTGCGTACTCAGAAATACGAGGCAAACCGGAGTTTCGGAAAATACATCACCGCCAGTTATCCCAGCTGGTTTGAGAAAGACCCCCCGGAAAAGCCCCTCCTTTCGCCGGGGGTTTTTAAACAGGTTGTGGTCCCGCGCCTGCAGAACCATGAAAAAATCCTCTTTATCCTGATAGACAACCTCAGACTGGACCAATGGAAGGCCATGGCTCCCATATTTGCCGAACACCTGAACATTGCCAGTGAAGACCTGTACTGCAGCATTCTTCCCACCTGTACCCATTATGCACGAAACGCCCTGTTTTCGGGACTGATGCCCCTGGAGATCATGAAGCACCATCCCGACCTGTGGAAATTCGAAGACGAACCCGGCAGCAAAAACATCCACGAGGGGGAACTGTTGAAACGGCAACTCACCCGCCTCGGAATGAACATCCCCTTTCGCTACGAAAAGGTAGGGAACCTGGACGAAGGACACAAACTGGTGGAACAGTGGCAGGATATGAAGGCTTTCCCACTCAATGTGGTGGTATACAATTTTGTCGATATGGTTTCACATGCCCGCACAGAAGTGGAAATGATCAAAGAACTGGCAGCGGACGAACCGGCCTTCCGTTCCCTCAGTCTTTCCTGGTTCCGGCATTCTTCTCTTCTGGACCTCATCAGGGAAATTTCATCGGAAAAATTTACCCTGATCCTCACCACCGACCATGGCAGCATACGGGTGAACAATCCCATCAAGGTGGTGGGCGATCGCGAATCATCCACCAACCTCAGGTATAAAACCGGTAAAAACCTGAATTACAACCCCAGGGAAGTATTCGAAGTATTCGATCCCGAAAAAATCCACCTGCCCAAAACCCAGCTTACCTCGCGGTTTATATTCGCCCGGAATGACAATTTTATGGTCTTTCCGAAAAATTTCAATTATTATGCCGGCTTCTTCAGGAACACTTTCCAGCACGGGGGAATATCACTGGAAGAAATGATGGTCCCCCTCGTTGTTCTAACCCCCCGTTCATGAACTCCGCCATGAAGGAATCAGCAGAAACAAAACACTGGACAGCCTGCATTTCTTCTGCGGCAGAATGGAAGGAATTTTCCCGGAGATTGCTGCATTTCGCTGGGAACCGCAGGGTTATTGCTTTCGACGGCCCTATGGGTTCGGGCAAAACCACCCTTATCAAGGAAATCTGCCGGCAGATGGAAGTAACCGACGTGGTGGCCAGCCCCACCTTCGCCATCATTTACGAATACCAAACCCGGAACTCGGGGACGGTGTATCACATGGATTTCTTCCGGATCAAATCCCTGGAAGAGGTATATGCCCTGGGGTATGAAGATTATATATACAGCGGGTCCTGGTGCTTTATTGAATGGCCGGAACCCGTAAAAGACCTGTTACCACCGGAATCCGTGTGGGTGGAAATTTCAGTGGATGACACAGGTCTTCGCCGGATCAGGGTCAGCCGGGAGAAAGACACGGGCTGAATTGTTTGCCAATACCCCCGATTTGTATTACTTTTAACAACTTCAACACAAGTCAGATACCATGGAGGAAAAATCTTCCTTTTCCCTGGGAAATTCCAGGCTGATGCCCCAGGAAGAAATGCTGGAAGTAAGAAAGAAAAAGGCCAGCATGTCGATAGGGATCCCCAGGGAATCAAACCGCCATGAAAGCCGGGTTCCCGTTACCCCGGAAGCGGTAGAACTGCTGGTAAATAACGGACACCAGGTACTGATCGAGGAAAATGCCGGAAAAGAAGCCAGCTACCTGAACACCGACTACAGTGAATGCGGGGGAACCATCTCCCAGAGGGAAGAGGTGCTCCGGGCCGATGTGATTCTGAAGGTAGCTCCGCTCACGAACGAAGAGACCGAACTGCTTAAAGGGAACCAGGTGGTGATTTCAGCTCTTCACCTGGCCAGCCAGCATGAATCGTATATCAGAAAACTTATAGCTAAACGGATGACCGCTATAGCCTATGAAGACATCAAAGACAAATACAACGGTTATCCTGTTGTCCGTTCCATGAGTGAGATTGCAGGCATTGCTTCGGTACAGATCGCTGCCGAATACCTCAGCAACGTACACGATGGAAAGGGCGTTTTGCTGGGAGGCATTACGGGAATAACCCCTGCCGAAGTGATCGTCCTGGGTGCCGGAACGGCCGGCGAATATGCTGCCCGGGCGGCACTGGGTCTGGGAGCCATTGTGAAAGTATTTGACCATTCGGTGCACAGGCTTAGGAAGCTGCAGAATTATATTGGAGAGCGGATTTCCACCTCGGTATTCCACCCGCGTGTGCTTCAGAAAGCGCTCCGTTCGGCTGATGTGCTGATCGGTGCCGTCCATCAGGTAGACAAAGACTCCCGTTATTTCATCACCGAAGAAATGGTCATGGGAATGAAAAAAGGGTCGGTCATTGTGGATATCAGCATCGACCAGGGAGGCTGTGTGGAAACCTCGGAATGCCGAACACATAAGGATCCTGTTTATACCCGGCACGGGGTGATCCATTACTGTGTACCTAACATCCCTTCGCGGGTATCACGTACCGCCTCCATTGCCCTGAGTAACGTATTTACACCCCTTTTACTGGAAATAGGGGAGGCCGGAGGCATCAAACAGATACTCAAAGAAGATCAGGGACTGCGCCGGGGAGTTTATCTGTTCAACGGTATCCTCACCAGCCAGCATATAGGAAAAATGTTCGGAATGCAGTCGAAAGACCTGGATCTGTTACTGGCAGCCTTCTGAAGTATTTTCGGGGAATATTTCCTTACTTTGCACCCACATTTCCGGGTCATGAATATATTGTACACCATTATTATCGGCTTGTATTACTTCGGAATCATGCTTTCCGCTCCTTTCAACCGGAAGGCGGCCCGTATGCTCACCGGACGCAGGGGCCTGTTCCGCTTCCTCCGTGATGGAATGGCAAAAAAAGACGCCTGGATCTGGTTCCACTGTGCTTCGCTGGGAGAATTTGAACAGGGCCGGCCTGTCATGGAAAGGCTCAGAAAAGAAAGGCCCGATACCGGGATACTGCTCACGTTTTTTTCTCCCTCAGGCTATGAAGTCAGAAAAAATTACGCCGGGGCCGACCTGGTGTGCTACCTGCCGTTTGATTTTCCCTGGAACGTAAAAAAATTTCTGTCACTGGTCAAACCTCGCATGGCGGTATTTGTCAAATATGAATTCTGGCACCATTATCTGAAGGCCATGGCACACAGAGGGATTCCCCTCTACGGGATATCGGTGATCATAAGGGAAAACCATCCTTTTCTAAAATGGTACGGACGTAGCTACCGAAAAGTGCTGCATTGTTTCGATCACCTGTTCGTACAGGACGAGGATTCTAAGAGGAGACTGGCCCGCATGGGCATTACCAGGGTTTCGGTAGCAGGCGACACCCGTTTCGACCGGGTGGTGGAAATTGCCCGTCAGGCAAAAAAAATAGAACCAGTGGAACGTTTTGCCTCGGGTGAAAAAATTCTGGTGGCCGGCAGTACCTGGCCACCCGATGAGGAAATATTGCTGAAATACCTGCACGAGGAAGAAAACCCCTGGAAATGGATCGTGGTACCTCATGAAATCCACGAACAACACATACGCAATATCCTGGAACATTCACGTGTTCAGGCCTGCAGGTATTCAAAGGCCGGTGAAACCAACCCGGAAAAATGCCGCCTGCTGGTTATCGACAATATCGGCATGCTTTCCTCCCTTTACCGCTATGCCTCCCTGTCCTATGTTGGCGGAGGTTTCGGCAGGGGAATCCACAATGTACTGGAAGCGGCCGCATATGGTATTCCCGTGATATTCGGACCCCATTACCAGGCTTTTCGCGAAGCGGTGGAACTGATCAAACGGGGAGGAGGATTCCCGGTGAATAATTATTCAGAATTGAAAACCCGGCTGAACATGCTGGCACGGCAGCCCGAAACACTTGCCAGAAGCAGTAATGCCGCAGGAACCTTTGTTCACAAATCCACCGGTGCTACTGAAATAATTGTTGGTAAATTGTTGAATTCTTATTGACCGGAGTTAGGGTATTTTCAGTTATCTTTGTCCGCACATATAAATTTCCGGTTCCCGGTGCTTATATGTTTTTTTTAGCCCTTTTTTTTAAGTATGTATATATTAAAATAATTTGTATTTTACGTGCCTCCATCCCCTGCCAGTAGCCGGAATTTCAACACACCGCCCCACGGAGGTTTTTCACATTTTCTTCATACAGTAATAACCCTTCTATCACGAAAAGTGCTGTTCCATGAACCTACCTTTGCATTCATGGAACTGAACCAGCATTGTCTAACCTTAAAACCCAACTTATGAGAATCACTATTAAATCCATTCTGACAACCGGGGTATTTCTTCTCGCAGGATTATTATCCTACGGGCAGATCACTTCCACGGTCAGGGGCAGGATCATCGATGTGGCTGGAGAGCCGGTGATCGGAGCCAATGTATACCTGAAAGGTTCAACGGTGGGAACCGTAGCCGACCTGGAAGGTTATTTTAAGTTGCAAACCCAGATACAGGGTGAACGAACCCTGGTCGTTTCCTTCGTGGGCATGTTGCCTGAAGAAATTCCCGTTAACCTGAACGGAAGAGAAATCGACCTGGGGACCATCGAACTGGAAAGCGATGCGGTAGGTCTGGCAGAGGTGGCTGTTTTTGCCAATATTGCCATCGACCGCAAAACACCGGTGCCCGTGTCTAACATCATGTCCGAAATGATCGAAACCCGCCTGGGCATGCAGGAATATCCCGAAATCCTGAAATCCACCCCCGGCATATACGCCACCAAACAGGGAGGAGCTTTCGGAGATTCCCGTATCAATATCCGTGGATTCAACGCGCGGAACTCGGCCGTGATGATCAACGGGGTTCCGGTAAACGATATGGAAAACGGGTGGGTATACTGGTCAAACTGGGCCGGCCTCTCGGAAGTAACCCGTACCATGCAGGTGCAGCGCGGACTGGGTGCTTCAAAGATTGCCATCCCCTCGCTGGGCGGAACTATCAATATTCTGACGAAGACCACCGATGCCGAAGCCGGAGGAAATATCTACTACGGACTGGGAAACGATAACTATGGAAAACTGGGATTCACTTTGTCGTCGGGTCTTACGGAAAATAACTGGGCCACCACCATTTCCCTGGCCCGGACAGCCGGCGACGGATACGTTGACGGAACCCAGTTCGAATCCTATTCCTATTACCTGAACGTTTCCAAACTCGTAAACAATCAGCACCGGCTGGCTTTTTCCCTGTTCGGCGCCCCCCAGTGGCACGGGCAGAGAAGTACCCGGATGTACATCGACACTTACAAAAACCCTCAGATCAACAACATCAGGTATAACTCCGACTGGGGATACAAAAACGGGGAAGTATACCACATCAGGAAGAATTACTACCACAAACCCATGGCTATCCTGAACCATTTCTGGGATGTGAACGAAGACCTGAATATTTCCACCGCCGCCTACCTTTCCATCGGAACCGGCGGAGGAACCGGCCCGCTGGGTGAAAATAAATTTTACAATCCCGATTACCTCCGTGAAAACCAGCCCGATATCGACCGGGTGGTGGAGGAAAATATCGCCGCAGGAGCCAACGGAGCCGAAACCATTTTAAGATCATCGGTTAACAATCATTTCTGGACCGGACTGATTTCATCAGCCACCTACAACATGGACTGGCTCAGCCTGATCGGGGGGATCGACCTGCGTTATTACAAAGGCGAGCATTACCGTAAAGTGGTCGACCTGCTGGGTGGAGAATACTACCTCGAAACCAACGACGTGAACCATCCCAACAAAGCAGCCTTTGTGGACGATGTGATCGATTATTACAACGACGGAATCGTCCTGTGGGAAGGAGTTTTCGGACAGGCAGAAGGCGACTTCGGAAAGCTCACGGCTTTTCTTTCCGGAGCCTTTTCCAACAAATCGTATCAGCGGGTGGAATATTTCCTGGAACAGCATGACGGAAACGGAGCAGCCACCCAGTTTTACCATTTCCCAGGATACAGCATCAAGGGCGGAGCCAACTACAACCTTTCCGGAGCACACAATGTGTTTTTTAACGCAGGCTATTTCGAAAACCAGCCCGATTTTCGCACGGTATTCTACAACTACACCAACGATGCCAACTCCGATGCCCCCAATGAAAAAGTCATGTCGTTCGAACTGGGATACGGTTTCCGCAGCGGCATCCTCTCTGCCAATGTGAATGCCTATTACACCACCTGGAAAGACAAGTCGAGGGTATTCGGCTATACCGTGGAAGGAATAGACCAGTTTGCCAACATGACAGGCATCAATGCCATGCATACGGGAATTGAAATCGACTTCCAGCTGAAACCCGTCAGCAAGCTCGATATCAAAGGGATGGCATCGCTGGCCGACTGGCGATGGATGAACGACCTGATCGATGTCCAGTTCTTCGACGACAGCCAGAACCTGATCATGACCCGCTCGGTATACATCAAGGATGTTCATGTGGGCGATGCCGCCCAGATCACGGCCGCCGCCAGCGCTTCATACGAACTGCTGGCCGGGCTTAAATTCGGTGCCGACTGGAATTACTATGACAAACTGTTCGCCTATTTCAATCCGGAAGACCGCACAACCGAACCAGCCGACGAAGTAAACCCCGATGCATGGCAAATGCCTTCCTTTCAGCTGACCGACCTCTTCATGAGCTACCGTTTCAACATGGGGCCCTACCAGGCCACCCTGGTTGGAAATGTCAATAATGTGTTCGACATTGAATACATTTCCGACGCTACCGACGGCGGTACGCACGACTGGACAAGTGCCGAGGTGTATTACGGCTGGGGTCGCTCCTGGATGATCAGCCTGAAAATCAATTTCTAAATCATGGCACTGCATAATAAAACACCAAAAATCAAGGCAAAATGAAAAAAACACTATATTATTTCACCCTGTTTGCTCTGTTTCTGGCCTCCTGTGATCCCATGGCAGATATCTATGATGAACTGGAGGATCTGAACAAAGGATACAGCAGCAGCGTAACCTATACCCTCACAGAGGATGATTATGCTGCCATTGCCGATATGATAACCGATGAAGAAGCCGCCGATTTCATCGAAAGCTATATGTATTTTACCGATGAATACCCGGCTGCCGAATTTATCCCTCCCTATCTGCCTGAACTTTTCCCGGCACTGCGCGAGGGTTCCAGCGCCATAGTCACCTACAAGTTCAACAACGAAATGCCCGAAGACCTGTCGCTGTATACCGACATGGACGAATATGAAATAGCCGACGAGGAATATGTCAGTGCCGACGGAGTTTTACAGGTGGTTAAGTATTATTCACCCGGTTACAATCCGGAGATTTACATTCCCGCCGTGCTGAACGAAGCCGTGGCCGATCCGTCGGCCGGCGACCGGATTTTGGTAGAATACAAATACTCCGATGTAACCCCCGAAGTGGACATGGAAGACGAAGGCTGGCTGGCCTTCTGGGAAGAAGGCTTTTCTGTCGACCTGGGCCGGTTCACCGCCCAATCGGTTACAGGCGACCAGGTTTGGATACAGTCAAGCTATGGAGGAGATGATTTTGTCAAAATGACGGGTTACTCCGGAGGAGCGCAGGAAAACGAAGACTGGCTCGTATCGGCTGACATCGACCTCACCGGTTATGAAGAAGTATCTCTGGCCTTCCGGCATGCAGCCAACTACGTATACGGGGAATGGGACAACCTGGCGGTGATGATCTCCACCGATTATGTGGACGACGTGACCACCGCCACCTGGACCGAACTCACCGTTCCCACCTGGCCCTCCGGGAATAACTGGGCCTTCGTGGAATCGGGAAATATAGACCTGTCGGCCTATATCGGGGAAACGGTGAATATCGCCTTCAAATACATTTCCACCGCTACCAACGCCGCCACCTGGGAAATTGACTGGGTGGAAGTGCGCGAACCCGGATTCCCGGTGCTTGGAAAAGATCCTGTTGAACTGGAGACGGTGTATGAATATACTTCGGGTAGCTGGAAAGTGGCCGAAGACATCTACTGGATCACCGGGCCCGATTACGATGCTATGGGATCGCCGGGAAAATACGATAGTTTCTCGTCTTCCGATCTTCCCTACGATTACATCCCGGCCCTGTTATCCACCCTCTACCCGATTGCCGGAGAAGGAACCGAAAAAGTAGTGATTTATCAATACTACACCGGCGTGCCGGACGTGGGAACCCTCACCCTGGCCGACCGGTATGTCTATACCGAAGGCGAATGGAAATCCACTTACCAGTATGTGGGCAGTGTCACCTCCCAGTTCCTGTATTCGCAGGGGAAATGGGTATTCGACCCCACCGTGATCTTCGAGATGACTGCCGATGATTACCAGATGATCGTCGACTGGGTGAAAACCAACATAGGTAGTGAATATATCAACTCATATGGAACACAGGAATGGTATCACGGAGCCGGTTCCTACTATATCAATTTCGATATCCGTCCCGGTAATTGGGATGAAAGCGTATTCAGTACCTGGCAGGAAGCCGTCACCACCGCCATCGGGAATGCCCTGTTGCCCACCAAGTTCCCCGATGCCCAGACCCAGGTGAGCGGCATTGATGTGTACTACATTGTAACCTTTGCCACCTATGGCGGTCCTACCGGACGGTTCACCGCCACGTTCCAGTGCACCAAATCGGCCCCCGATCCGGAATTTACCCTGGTGAATGGGCCCAATCCCCTGTAAACAGGATTGACTTCCTCAAAAGAAGCCGTCCACATCCGGACGGCTTCTTTTTTTACCATGAATACCGGTATAGCCCTACACACAGGGCTATTAGAAGGGTGCGCGCCACCAGAAACAGTCTATCATATTGTCATACTGACAGATAGCAGGACGGGTTAATAACTCACGCCGAATGTTAATAAATAGAAAAACATAGCTCTTGTCAAAGCTTAACTCAATATTTAAATTGCAGAGCCTTTGGCCACCCGGGGTAAATTTTCTTGTATCCCAAGTTACCAATTTCTTAAGGTACTGATTGTTGAATCTAGTATGTAATTTTTTTTCAATGGAAGAACTCGTCGCGCAGAACAAGCTAAACAAGAAGCAGGAAGATGCCGAACTTCCCCTAAGCCAGGAAGTCAAACAGGAACCCGGCCAAAAAACCGGGAAACCGAAAACCTATGCTCATGACGAGGTAATACAGGCGTCCATTGAATATTTCAAAGGTGACGAACTGGCTGCCAGGGTATGGGCTAACAAATATGCCCTGAAGGATTCCTATGGCAACCTGTATGAAAAAACACCCGATGACATGCACCGGAGGCTGGCCCGGGAAATCCACCGCATTGAGCTGAAATATCCCAATCCGCTTCCGGAAGAAACCATTTACGGGATCTTGAAAGACTTCCGGTACATCATCCCACAAGGGGGGCCCATGACCGGTATCGGAAACAAATTCCAGATTGCCTCGCTCTCCAATTGTTTTGTGATCGGTAACGAAGGGAATGCCGATTCCTACGGAGGTATCATGAAAATCGACCAGGAACAGGTGCAACTGATGAAGCGGCGCGGCGGAGTGGGGCACGATCTTTCCCATATTCGCCCGTCCGGCTCACCAGTGCTCAATTCGGCCCTTACCTCCACCGGAGTGGTTCCCTTCATGGAAAGATATTCTAACAGCACCAGGGAAGTGGCACAAGACGGACGAAGGGGCGCACTGATGCTCACCATTTCCATCAAACATCCCGATGCAGAAAAATTCATTGATGCCAAGCTGGAACAGGGGAAAGTAACCGGAGCCAATGTATCGGTCAAAATCGACGATGAATTCATGCAGGCCGTACTGACCGATACCACTTACGTGCAGCAGTATCCGCTGGATGCGGAAAAGCCGACATATAAAAAAGAGATCCGTGCCCGGGACCTGTGGAACAAGATCATTCACAATGCCTGGAAATCGGCCGAACCCGGTGTACTTTTCTGGGACACCGTACTCAGGGAATCGGTCCCCGACAGCTATGCCGATCTGGGATATCGTACTGTTTCCACCAATCCCTGCGGGGAAATCCCGCTGTGCCCGTATGACAGCTGCCGGCTTCTGGCCATCAACCTGTACAGTTACGTCAACGACCCGTTCACCGACAAAGCCCGGTTCGACACCGATCTTTTCAAAGAACACGTGGGTCTGGCCCAGCGAATCATGGACGATATCATCGATCTGGAAATCGAAAAGATCGACGCCATACTCGACAAGATCCGCCGGGATCCCGAACCGGACGAAATCAAAGGGGTAGAACGCCGCCTGTGGGAGCGTATCCGCCATAAAACGGAAGAAGGACGACGCACGGGGATCGGTATTACCGGCGAGGGCGATATGCTGGCAGCCCTGGGACTGAGGTACGGAAGCGAGGAAGCTATTGCTTTCTCTGTGGAAGTGCATAAAAAGCTGGCTCTGGAAGCATACCGCTCGTCGGCCTACCTGGCCAAGGAGCGGGGACCTTTCAAAATTTACGATCCCGAAAAGGAAAAAAACAATCCCTTCATCAAACGCCTGCGGAAAGCCGACGAGGATCTGTACAATTACATGACCAAACACGGCCGGAGGAACATTGCCCTGCTGACCATTGCCCCCACCGGCACCACCAGCCTCATGACACAGACCACCTCGGGAATAGAGCCCGTATTCCTTCCGGTTTACAAACGCCGCAGGAAA
>DQWH01000123.1 GCA_011042635.1 Bacteroidota bacterium
ACAGCCTGCCGGCACCGGCCTATTCACCCTGAAAGCAAGGAATACAGGGCCTTTGTGCAAAATACCCTGAAGCAGTTACGGACACTGCAGAAAAAATATCCCTTTATACCACTCGGACAAGAAAAAGCCTTTCTGGAAAAGCAAATAAAAGAACAGGAGGAACAAACAATTTGAACATTTGCTTGTTAAATGTTCAACAATCAACAATTAAACAAAAATGTTTCGAAAAACGATTCCCTTCCTCCTGTTCCTGTTTTGGATCATGATGCCGGCCATATCGCAACCTGAAGGAAAAAGGATCATTGCAGGCAGGTTATTCAACGCGCAGAACAACAAGCCTATTCCCTTTGCCGGCATTGTGATCTGGAGAACCACCATCGGGTAAACATCAGACTACGACGGCAGGGTCATTTTCACCGGCATAGAGCCGGGGTATGTTGAATTGCAGGCATAGCCGGTAGGATTCAAGCCCGATATTTCCGAATCTATTCTGGTGACCAATGCCAACAAGGTATTTATTGAGATCCCCCAGGAAAAAACCGACGTGGAACCGGAAACCGTGGTAGTAAAGGCCTCGCCTTTCAGAAAGGCAGAGGAGAGCCCTGTTTCCATGCGCGGGATCGATATACTACGTATTCCTTTTTCGATCTGTTCAAATGGGGCTTCCCCGGGCATTCAACGAGAAATGGTCGTTCAATTTCAACACGGGGATATTTTACCAGCTTCCGCCCTGTACCACCATGGGATTCAGGTCGGCAGACCGACAAAGAATATTATTTTGATAAATGGTCACTCCGTTTTTATGTGGGTATTTAGAATGTCTATAATTTTTAGTCGGATGAACCCGACGACAGGCGGATCAACGAAAATGAGAACGGAGAAGAAGTCGTTGTGAATCCGGCCAATCCATTGGAAGAACAGAGATACCTGTTGCGGACCCTCCGGAGCGACGGCCAGGGAACCGTTCTGCCAACCATCGGAATTATTGTTGAATTTTAAGACAACCGCCATGAATCGAATGCAACCGAATCGTTTCCCCCTCCGTAAGATGTTACCCGTCGCAGGGTTCCCGGGGCTTGCCGCCCTCCTGACCGTTTTATCCTGTTCACGCCGGAGACCCGCTACCACCGGTATTCCCTAGGTATTCCTACAATCAGGAAGGAAAGGGTATTCCCCTGACTCTTTCCTTCAAAAGGGGACCCGCACACAACTATCCCCTGATGGCGGTTTGGCTGGAAGGCACGGCGGATCATTATATCCAGACCCTGTACATTTCCGAATCCATTGGCAAAGGCATTTTTCATTATGGTCAGGCAGCCCGGGGGAAATGGATGCCCGGAGAAATTCGCAGGCCTGCCGCCGTTCCTTGCCGGGCACACAAAAGGAATATCCGCACTCCCAAAGGGGAACTGCTTCCCACACCGGAGCATCCCGTTGCCGACGCCTATACCGGTCCCACACCCCCGCAAAGCTTTGTCATGCAGCTGCGCACCGACCGGGTACTTCCCAGCCGGCTCTGGTGTATATGGCAGAAATCAACCTGCAGGATCCACGGAACGAATACCTGACGGAACCTGCGGGACACAGCCATTAATCCGGACGAACCGGGAAGCTATTCACCGACCTCGGCCCCCTCAGCACCGCCCTGAATATTGCTTCAGAAATAAAGGTTATCCTGGAGCAGAAAGGAAATTGATTCCCCCTGACGAAAAAAAAGGTTCCCGCCCAGCCGGCAGGAACCCTCTTCGCATGTTCGTGAAATAGAACTCTGTGTACTAACCCCCGGGTATTACCCTTCAAAGGCATTTCCACTTTTTTAGTATGACAAAGATCCTATTCCACAGGTTGCTCAAACCAGCCCAAAATCTTCATTATCTTATGGGCACCTCATTTAGTACCTTTTCTTCATAACACTCCGTCCGGTCACTACTGAAGAGGGATAAACCCCATAATAAAAGAAACAGCACAATGATCGCTATCCGAAGAATTTTTATATTTGGATCGTGACGGGGCATGTGATGGCAAAAAATGCTATACAATTATACTATGAATCATTCATTTGGTTAAGAAAATAAGGATGATATGGATCATCGTTAACTAATGATTAGAATTAATGACTGATAGAACCATTTGGATATCGAGATTCCGGAAACCGGCTGCCGTATTGTTCTGGGTCTGGCTGGTATGTCTTCTTTTTCTGACATTCTGGCCGGGCTTTTCACAACCAGAAAATGGGGAGGAATCTTTCTTCAGCCCCGATTATGTTTTCCATTTCGGAGCCTATTTCCTGCTCACGGGATTGTTTTTGCTCTGGAAATTTTCACCGGGCTTCTACAGTAATTCCCGGACCATCATCTTTTCCCTGTTGGCACTGTTTGCCCTGGCTGTGCTCACCGAATTCATCCAGAAGGCTATTCCCCAAAGGGCATACAATCCCTACGACATGCTGTGTAACGCCCTGGGCATTCTGACCGGCTTCATCGCCTGGTATTTCCCTCTGAACCGGCTGATGAAAACGGGAGAAAAGAAAAGAGAAAATCCGTAACCGGGACATGACCCCTTTAACCCGGCAGTTTGAAAAAATAAAAAATTAGATGGGATAGGCCGTGTGGTAACCGCCTTCTTCATCGCGGCCCGACAGAAGTATCCTGAGTATTTCCCTGAAGGGGATCAGCCGCAGGATGAGGGACAGCAGGACAGGCAGCGCCACAGAAGCGGCAAATGCCGGCCAGAAGGGGATGGCTGCGACAGAAGAAAGGATCCACCCCGTTCCCGGTGTAATCGCCAGAAACAAAACCCATGGGAGCCATCTTGTATGCCTCACCTTCAGGTGCATGATACGGCAGACCATGACAAACTGTAGCAGGGAAACTGTCAGTTGGGTAATCATGGAAGCCAGGGCTGAGCCTGTTGCCCCGTACCGGGGTATCCAGAACAGGTTCAGGATCACATTCCCGGTAAGGGCCAGGAAAGCCAGGATGTTCAAAACTTTCAGCGAACCGTTGGCCGTAAGAAGGGTTCCGAAAATGTATCCGGCAGCCGCCCCCAGAAACGCCACCATCAAAATGGCCAGTATAGTACCCGAAATCGCCGTGCTTCCACGGTAAAGCATATCCATCACCGGTTCCCGGAAAAATATCAGGGTGGAAGAAATGATAAACGAAGGGACCATCAGGAGGCGGAAAGCAAACCCCACCAGTTCGTCAGTCCGTTCTCCTTTCCTGATCATCCTGGAAAAAATGGGGAGCAGCAGGGAAGCAAACAGAAAGGCGAACATGCCCATGGTATCGAGCAGGCGGAAAGCCTGGGCATACAAACCGGCCTGGTATTTCCCGTCGGGCAGCATGCGTTCCAGCATCACCGAATCCACGCGGTAATACATGGCCATCAGCAGGACCAGCAGGGCAAACGGCAGGCTTTTCCGGAATATCCCTTTCCACAGCGCTGCCTCCGCCACAGGCCGTACCTTCCCGGCCTGCCTTCGTACCAGAAGCCATGCCGTACCCAGGGTCAGCAGGTAAGAAAAAGTCTGGGCATAAACCAACCATTCGATCCGGAAAGGCCTGTCGGTTACCCCGCCCCACAGCAACAACCCGCATACCACGATCATAATCAGCCGGTCGGTAACCGAAAGAATGCTGTCGGTACGGAACAGGTGCAGGCCCGCCAGGTTCGACCGCAGGTATAAAAGGAAAGAGGCCAGAAACTGATTGAATACCAGCACTCCCAGCATAGCAAACTGGGCACGGCTGTACCCCAGCAGCAGGCCGGCGCCCAGGCAGAGGCAGGCATAAACAATGGCCAGCAACAGTTTCAGAACGGCAATGCCCGGCAGGTATCGTGCAAGCCGGCCGGGATCCCTGGCCACGGCCCGGGTGTTGTACTGGGTGATCCCCATATCCAGCACAATATTCAGTAAAACGGACAGGCTGAACAGGGAAAAATAGAAACCGTACTCTTCCGTTCCCACGGCATTCTGCACCGAAAGATCAATGCCCAGGATCCAGAAAGGCTTGACCAGCAGGTTCAGGAACAGGAGCAACAAGAGGTTCGTGAGGAACTTTCTTTTCAATCCGGGGTTTTTTCCGTTATTTTACAAAGGTAATATTCTGAAGGGTTTCCCGAATGATTCCTCCATCGATGAAAATTGCCGTCAACACCCGCCTGTTGATAGAGAACCGGCTCGACGGGATCGGATGGTTCACCTGCGAAACCCTCCGGCGGATTACCCGGGATCATCCGGAACATACGTTCCTTTTTCTTTTCGACAGGCCCTATTCCGAACAATTCCTCTTTTCTCCCAACATTATCCCGGCGGTAGTGCCGCCCCCTGCCAGGCACCCCCTTCTGTGGTATGCCTGGTTTGATATCTCCCTGCCGCGGTTCCTGCGAAAAGCCCGTCCCGATCTGTTCCTCTCTCCCGACGGCTTTCTTTCCCTGCACAGCGGACTCCCTTCCCTGGCCGTGATACACGACCTGAATTTCCACCACCGGCCGGCCGATCTGCCTTTCCTTCCAGGATATTACTACCGCCGTTTCTTCCCGAAGTATGCCCGGAAAGCCAGCCGCATCGCCACCGTTTCGGAATATTCGAAGCAGGACATTGTGAGCACTTACGGTATCAATCCGGGATTGATCGATGTGGTATACAACGGAGCCGGAAGCATTTTCACCCCCCTTCCTGCGGAAGAACAGAAAAAGATACGGGAACGTATGACGGGAGGAAAACCGTATTTTATTTTTGTGGGTAACCTGCACCCCAGGAAGAACATTGAAGGGCTTCTGCGGGCTTTTGAACGGTTTTCAGCCGGTTCCCAGCAGGAAATCCATTTGCTGCTGGTGGGGGCACCCTTCTTCAAAAACGCTTCAGTGCACCGGTATTACCGGGATATGCCCCACCGCAACCGCGTGCATTTCACAGGGCATCTGGAGCAGGAAGCCCTGCACCGCGTACTGGCTTCCGCCCTGGCCCTGGCGTTTGTCCCCTGGTTTGAAGGCTTCGGCATTCCGGTCCTGGAAGCCATGTACTGCGACACCCCGGTTATCTGCTCGAACACCACTTCCCTGCCCGAAGTATGCGGCGATGCCTGCCTGCCGGTCGACCCGGCCGACACACAAGCCATTGCCACCGCCATGCACCGCCTCTCCACGGACGAACCGCTGAGGAAGATTCTGATAGAAAAGGCCCGGAAGCAAAGAACCCGTTTTTCATGGGACAAAACAGCAAGAAAATTATGGTCAGGTATAGAAAAGATCATGTCCTCATAAACCGGTGGACCGGCGGAATGCCTGAAGCGGGTTGTGACGAGGCCGGCCGCGGATGCCTGGCCGGTCCCGTTTATGCCGCCGCCGTGATCCTTCCGGAAGATGTATCCATTCCCCTGCTCAACGATTCAAAAAAACTCAGTGTCCGCCAGCGCAACGAACTGCGTCGTGTAATCGAATCAGTAGCTCTGGCCTGGGCCGTGGCCAGCGTTTCACCCCGGGACATCGACCGCGTAAACATTCTTCAGGCCTCCATCCTGGCCATGCACCGGGCCCTCGACAGGCTGGCATCCCTGCCCTCGCTCATTCTGGTGGACGGGAACCATTTCCGCCCGTACCGGAATATACCCCACCGGTGTGAAGTAAGGGGCGATGCCCGGTATGCCTGCATAGCCGCCGCATCCATACTGGCCAAAACACACCGCGACGAATACATGGAAACGATCCACCGGGATTATCCTTCCTACCAGTGGCACCGGAACCGGGGGTACCCAACGGCCGAACACCGTGAAGCCCTGATGCGGTACGGCCCCACACCCCACCACCGGCGGTCGTTCCGGCTGCTGCCCGACCCGGTACTTTTTCACTGAACGGCTGTATAACATATAAAGTACAGCCCGGCGTATTCATTCAGATCATTTATATTTGTATTTCTGCAGAGATTTTATCAGATTTCAATTCATAAAATGATCATATCATGAAAAAATTCTTTTTACTTCTTGCATGGTTTTCATTCATGCTGGCCCATTCCCTCCGGGCAGATGAGGGAATGTGGCTGCTTCCTCTCCTGGAAAAGCTGAACATGGCGAAAATGACCGAGCTGGGGCTTGAACTGACAGCCGAGGATATTTACAGCATCAACCGCTCGAGCCTGAAAGACGCCATCGTGATTTTCGGGGGAGGATGCACCGGAGAGATCGTCTCCGATCAGGGACTTCTTTTCACCAACCATCATTGCGGAAGAAGCTCCATTCACTATCACAGTACCGTGGAGCATGATTACCTGAACGACGGGTTCTGGGCAACCAGCATGGAAGAGGAATTACCCACTCCCGGGCTGACCGTCACGTTTCTGATTAGGATGGAAAAAGTAACCGACCGGGTGCTGAAAGGGGTGAAAGACAAGATGAGCGAGGAAGAAAGAATGAAAAAGATGAGCGAGAACATGGAGGAGATCCGGAAGGAGGCAACGGAAGGCACCCATTACCGGGCTTCGGTGAGTTCCTTTTTCGGCGGCAACGAATATTACCTTCTGGTGTACGAACGGTACACCGATGTGCGCCTGGTGGGAGCGCCTCCTGCCGCCATCGGCAATTTCGGCGCCGACACCGATAACTGGACCTGGCCCAGGCATACCGGCGATTTCAGTATTTTCAGGGTGTATACGGGGCCTGACGGTAAACCGGCCGATTATTCCCCGGATAACATTCCCCTGAAGCCCAGGCATTACCTTCCCGTATCGCTAAAGGGTGTGGAAGAAGGCGATTTTGCCATGATCCTGGGGTATCCCGGCAGTACCACACGCTACATGACCTCGTACGGCATTGATGAAGTGCTTACCATTACCCACCCCAACCGGATCAAAATACGCGGACTGAGGCAGGAGCTCATGCTGGAAGATATGCTGGCCAGCAAAGAAATTATGACAAAGTACCGGGCCAAATATTCCAGTTCCACCAACTACTGGAAGTATTCCATAGGGCAGAGCGAAGGCCTGAAGCGGCTGAAAGTGAAAGCCCAAAAAGAGGCCCTGGAAGACCGGTTCACCTGCTGGGTGGAAGACAGCAAAAAGCGGGAGAAAAAATACGGAGAGGCCCTGGAACTGATCCGCACCTCCATTGAAGGCAGAAAGGAATTCGCCCATGCCGGCCAGTACCTCAGCGAATGCTTCATGCGGGGGTCGGAAATACTTGGCATGGCCAGGTCGGCCGCAAGGCTGTATGAAGTGCTGGGCAAGGAAGAAACCGACCCGGAAACTCTCGACAAGGAAATTTCCCGTCTGGCCTCTTCGGCCAATGACTTTTACCGCAATTACAATCCGCCCACCGATCAGAAGATCACCGCGGCCATGATGAAACTGTTTGCCGAAGACGTGCCTGAAAAATATCATCCGGAAGCCCTGAAGACCATTACCGCCGAATACCGGGGTGATTACCAGCGATTCGTACAGGACCTGTTCAGCCGCTCGGTGTTCTCCGGCGAACAGGTTTTCAGCCATTTCCTGAAGAACCCCGACCGCAAGATACTCGAACAGGATCCCGCCTTCACCCTGACCCGCTCTATTCTGGAAACCTCCATGGAACTGAGCGAACAGACAGCCGCCTTCAACCACAATCTGGAGAAAGGACGCAGGCTGTACATTGCCGGGCTGATGGAAATGGATCCCTCGCTGGTACCCTACCCCGATGCCAATTTTTCCATGCGACTTACCTATGGTACCGTTCAGGGATACATCCCACGCGATGCGGTGTACTATAAACATTATACCACCCTGAAGGGGGTGATGGAAAAGGAAGATCCCGACAACTGGGAATTTGTGGTGCCCGAAAAGCTGAAAAAGCTGTATGAAAAGAAAGATTTCGGTCGCTATGGCAAAGACGGGATCATGCCGGTGGGCTTCATCACTAACAATGATATTACCGGTGGAAATTCGGGAAGTCCTGTCCTGAATGCCCGTGGCGAACTCATCGGTCTGGCTTTCGACGGGAACTGGGAAGCCATGAGCGGGGATATTGCCTTTGAACCCGACCTGCAGCGGTGTATATCGGTCGATATCAGGTATGTGTTGTTCCTGATCGACAAATTTGCCGGAGCAGGACATCTGATCGAAGAACTCAACCTGCGCGAATGATCTTTTCAGGCCGGCCCATCAGCTAACGTAAACCTTCACTCACAGCTTACTAACCGGGGCCTGCCGCATTCAGGGCCCCGCCGGAACCGGCGGGGCTTTTTTATGGCTGAAAAAGTATCTACCTTTGCAGCAAAACCGAGTTATGGAACTGAATTTTCTGGAAATCGTGGCCGCCTTTATGGTTCTATTTGCCGTGATCGACATCACGGGATCCATCCCCATTATCCTGGATATCAAAAGCAGGGGAAGCATCATTCAGCCCATAAAGGCCACCCTGGCGGCTTTTGCCATCATGCTGGCCTTTCTCTTCGGGGGCAAGCCCCTGCTTGGCCTTTTCGGGGTGGATATTTCCTCATTTGCCATCGCCGGCTCGTTCGTGCTTTTATTCCTGGCCCTGGAAATGGTACTGGGAATCGAGTTTTTCAAAACCGAAACCACTTCCGAAGGCTCCATTGTTCCAATCGCTTTCCCCCTGGTGGCGGGAGCGGGATCCATCACCACCCTGCTTTCCATCAAGGCCGAATATGCCACCGTAAATATCATCGTTGCCCTGGCCCTGAATATGCTCATTGTATACCTGGTACTGAGGTCTACCCGCCTGTTCGAACGACTGCTGGGCCCCACCGGCATTCATGTTATGAGGAAAGCATTCGGGGTCATCCTCCTGGCCATCGCCATCAAATTATTCATCTCCAATACCGGTATCCAGCTTGGCACAACCCCCTAACATCATCATCTATACCGACGGAGCGGCCAGCGGGAACCCGGGGCCGGGTGGCTACGGTATTGTCCTGAAAGCAGGCAGGCGCCGGAAAGAACTGGCGGGGGGGTATTCCCACACCACCAACAACCGGATGGAACTGCTGGCGGTAATCAAAGCCCTGGAAGCCCTGAAAAAGCCCGGAAGCCGGGTCACGATCTACACCGATTCCCGTTATGTGGCCGATGCCGTTGAGAAAGGTTGGGTTTTCGACTGGGAAAAGAAAGGGTTCAGGAAAAAGAAAAATCCCGATCTGTGGAAACGGTTCCTGGAAGTATACCGGAAACACCGGGTGGAATTCGTCTGGATCAGGGGACATGCCGACATTCCCGAGAACGAACGGTGCGACCGTCTGGCCGTGGAAGCTTCCCGAAGAAGCGATCTGGAACCCGACCCCGGTTACAACGCGAAAGAAGACCAGACCCTGTTCCGAGCTGAAAGTTAAAGCCAACTGACGAGCAAAAAAAAGAGGCTGTCCGGCTGACAGCCTCTTTTTTTATAATGCCGGTTGCTAATATTTCTGTACACGCACCATGCGGACATATTTCCGGTCGGTGCTGGATACGGTCATCAGATACAATCCCCGGGCATATCGAGAAAAATCCACCTCGATTTCCTGTCCGGGAACCACCTGCTTCAGTGTTTCCACACTCAGCTTCTTACCGGTCAGGTCGGTGATCTCGATATTATAATCCATGGTCCTGTTTGTTTTGAACCGCAGGCTTAACTGGCCGTCCACCGGGTTGGGATAGGATATAACATACCAGTCGAAGGAAATATTCTCCACCGCATTGCCGATATCCAGTTCCCAGGGTTGCTGAAACCCCTGGGTCAGTATGAAATCCCCTTCCGTGAGGGTGGAAATAGCCACCTCGCCCAAGGTCCATGAAATAGTGTAATTTCCTCCGGCAGCATACCCTCCGGCAGAAGCAATCACCGTGGGGCTGAGGCTTTGTGCCTGCACAGCCCCTGTTCCCATAACCGTGATAATAATAAGGAGTCGTAACAGGGTTTTCATGTGAAGTAGTGTTTGATCATTCTTCCCCCCTCATCTTTATCTTTCAGATTATGATGATGGATAACAAGTCAGGAAGTTACAAAAACATTTTATAAATTTCCAGTTTTAAAAGGAAATCCCGTGATCCGGCCCTGTTCAGGAGAAATAATTTGATCCCGGAATGCATTCATGCCCTTCCGAGGAGTGAACAGATTTGCTGCTGCCGGATACGTAACTGGAACCCTTCCGGCAGAAACCTTCCCGAACACTGTCCATTTACGAACAGGCCGTTAACAAAACCGGACACTTCCCCGGCACATCACCTGTACAAAAACTATACACTTTATTGATTAATAACAGGTTATTCAGGATGGTATAAAAATTGAGCCATCAATGCCGGTTTTTTTCATTTTAAATTCTCAGGTTATGAGCATGCTAAAAAATTACTGGACCACATCCGTCAGGAATCTTCTCAGGTACAAAGGCTATGCGTTCATTAATATTGCCGGGCTGGGGATCGGGATTGCCACGGCCATTCTCATTTTCCTGTATGTTCAGGACGAGCTGAGCTACGACCGGCATAACCAGAAATTCGACCGTATTTACCGGATCATTCTGAAAGGAAAGATACAGAGCAACGAAATTAACGGAGCCATCAGCAATGCTCCCGTTGGTCCGGCCATGGTACGGGAACTTCCCGGCGTGGAAAACTATACCCGGTTGTTTACATTTGCCGGTGAGCCGGTGGTACGTTACGGCGAACATTCCTTTGTGGAAAAGAAGTTCTATTATGCCGATTCTACCTTTTTCGATGTGTTTACTGCCCCGGTGGTGAAAGGCAACCGGGACGAATTTCTAAAACGACCGCAGACACTGGTGCTTACGGAAGAAACAGCAGAAAAATATTTCGGAGAGGAAGATCCGGTAGGGAAAATGCTGGAAGTGGGAGAAGACAGGACGGCTTTCGAAGTGGTTGGCGTGGTAAAAGGTTTCCCGAAAAACAGTCATTTTACCTTTGATATGCTGGGGGCAGGGTCCACCATTTTCAGCAACCAGAACGAATTCTGGATCTCAAACAACAACTATACCTATGTCACGCTCCGTGAAGAGGCTTCTGCCGAAGAGGTACAGGAGCAACTGAACAAGCTGGTGAGGAAATACGTGGGGCCCCAGATGGAACAATTCATCGGGGTTACCCTGGAAGAAATGGAAGAAGCAGGCCAGTATTACGGATATTTTCTTCAGCCCCTGAAGGACATCCACCTCCGTTCGGACCTCCAGTTCGAGATCGAACCGGGAGGCAGTATGGCCACCGTAATCATTTTCAGTCTCATTGCCGTATTCATTATCGTCATCGCCTCCATCAACTTCATGAACCTGGCCACCGCCCGTTCTTCCGTAAGGGCGCATGAAGTGGGCATCCGCAAAGTGGTGGGATCTGCCCGCCGTCAACTGATCAGTCAGTTCATGGCCGAATCGGTCATCATGAGCCTGTTTTCGCTTTTGCTGGCCATCGTGCTGATAAAACTCTTCATGCCTGCATTCAACCAGTTCACAGGGAAATCACTGGATTTCGAATTGTATAGGAATCCCATGTTGCTGCCGGTGCTGCTAGTCGTATGGCTGGTAGTGGGTTTCCTGTCAGGCACCTATCCCGCCTTTTTCCTGGCATCGTTCCAGCCCGTAAAGGTACTGAAGGGGAAATTCAAGGCCGGTATGAAAAGCCGGATACTGAGAAGCATCCTGGTGGTGTTCCAGTTCACCATCACCATTGTGCTTTTTATCAGCACCTTCATTGTTTTCAGGCAAATGAACTATATCAGCCGGAAGGATCTGGGATTTAACAAGGAAAACCTGCTGGTGATCGAACGGACATATATCCTGGGCGAACGCGCCGAGGCCTTCCGTCAGGAGATCAACAAAATCCCCGGGGTAACCGGTTCATCCTATTCCAACACCTTTCCGGGAGAGATTCTGGGCAATACGGCGTTTGTACCCGAAGGGTCCGCTGCCAGTCAAACCCATGCCCTGAATTTCATGATCACCGACGAATTCTTTGACGAGGTGTACGAGCTGGAAATGACGGAAGGACGCTGGTTCTCCGCTGAAATGCCGTCGGATTCCAGCGCACTGGTGATCAATGAAGCGGCTGCCCGGGCCCTGGGCTTTGAAGACCCCCTGCAGCACCGGCTGATCCTGCTGGGGGAAAACAACATTCCGCTCCAGATCATCGGGGTGGTTAAAGATTTTCATTATGAAACCCTGCACCAGACCATCAAGCCGCTGGTAATCGCACACATGGTTGATGCAACAACCAACCTCAACATCCGGATCCGTCCGGAAAACCGGCAGTCCATCCTGGAGGCCATCCAGGCAGAATGGGAAAACATCATATCAAACCAGCCCCCCAGCTACACCTTTCTGGACGATTCCCTGGCCAGTAAATACGATTCCGAACGCAGTACCGGCATGATATTCGGATCCTTTTCCCTTCTGGCCATTATCATTGCCTCGATGGGATTGCTGGGCCTTGCTTCTTTCTCGGCCGACCAGCGCACACGCGAAATAGGGATCAGGAAAGTCATGGGGGCGTCCGTGCAACGCATTATGGGCATTCTTTCAAAAGAAATCATCTGGCTGGTGCTCATCGCCACACTTATCGCCTGGCCCCTGGCCTATTATTTCATAAAAGACTGGCTGCAGAACTTTGCCTTCCGTATTGATCTGGAAATATGGGTTTTCGTAGCTGCCACGGTGCTGGCCTTCCTGATCGCCCTGCTGACGGTAAGTGCGAAAACCTGGCGGGCAGCCCGGGCCAATCCGGCCGATTCGCTGAGGTATGAATAAGGAAAAGAAATATCAGCCGGAATCATAACCCGGGAAGTGTTTCTCCGTATAACACAAAAACCACGAGGAGGAAATATGGAGGCACTGATCATTGATCCTACCCGGACCACCCCGCTGATCCACCTGGACCCGGATCACGGCCGGCTGGAATTGTCGGGGATTTCGCGACCCGAAGATGTCCGGACATTCTATTGCCCCGTGCTCGAATGGATCGGCCGGTTCACCGACGAGCTGGAAACATCGGTAGCCCGGTATACTTCCGATAACCCGCTGACCCTCGACCTGCGTTTTACCTATTTTAATTCCTCTTCCGCCAAATTCCTGTTCGATATCCTCTCCTCCTTCAATGAGATCCATCTTTCAGGAATTCCCGTGCGGGTTAACTGGATGTACGCCGAGGAGGATGAGGATGTGTACGAAACGGGAAAGGAGCTGAGCGAAATGCTCGAAATGCCCTTCGAATACATTGAAGTACCCTGAAAAAAAACCCGGCTTCCTGCCGGGTTTTTTTAACGCTTATTCGTTGTTTCAGAAACTGAAATCGAGGCCTACCCCGATAAAGAGGGCATCTTTATAATATGTCTTGGTATAATCGCCCAGTACGTCATGCGTATAATTCAGGGTCTGGGTTTCGTACATAGCATACCCGGCCCCCAGGTTCAGGGATATCCGGTCATTGAGCGAATATACAATCCCTCCGCCCAGAGTATTCGAAACCAGGCTGTAGGTAAGATCCGACTGATATTTCTCGTTCACACCCGTCTGTGCCCGCAGGAAACCCACGCTGGCGCCGAATTTGTCGGAGAACATGTACTCCACTCCCAGGCCGGCTTCCCAGTAATTCTTGTCAATGATCTCGTCATTGGCCACGGGAACGCCCCCATAGGTTCTCCCGTAATCTGCCGCCTTGTCGAAGTAATAATGAAATCCCCCGGAAAGGGTCAGTCCGCTGACCGGCCGGAAATTGGCTCCCACCGACAGCATGGCCGGCATATCGCTGGCGATTTCTTCCCCGTCGGGGAACATGCCGGTTCCGTCCACGGCGGTTTCATTGGTGAGAGTCATGCTGGTTTTGAATTCATATTTTATGGCCACATCGAACATTTCCGACGGACGGAAATGGATTCCCAGGATAGGGGCAATACCGCTGCCGGTTTGTTTGGCATCCACTTCCTGATCGGCGGTGGCCTCGGTCACGGCCGCCGCCTGGATCGATGTCTGGTCGCCGGCAGCAGCAAATCCTCCCTGCAGAACAGTGATAGAAGCCGTTTCCGGATTCAGTCCGATGGAAGTAGCACCGGCTTCCAGTTGTGCGCGGGTATCCGAATCAATGATACCGAACCCTTCGGCTTCTTCCAGAGTTAACCCGCCATATCCTCCGTCGATTATCGGCTGCAGGTTCTCAGCCGTGGCATACAGTGTGTTAGCTGTATTGGTGAGCAGGGTGCCGGGAGCAATGGCCTCTCCCCCTGCAATCACGGCAACATCCCTGAGATACCCGTTGTAGGTATTGTTGGCGAACACATAGCGGGCGCCGGCATACACCGAAACCATGTCGCTGATGGAATAGGTCACCCCCAGCTGGGCTCCAAAGAAAATCGAGGTTCCTTCAAAGAAAACATCGTAAGAATAATCTGTTACTCCCAGTCCAGACATCATAGGGACCAGCTCGGAGATGGGCATGGCGAACATGGGCATACCGTCTTCGTAGGTTGCCCCACCACCACCGCCTACGGGATTGAACCCGAATGAGAAAACAAGCTTGTCCATTTTATACGCCGCGTAAATACCGGGGAACAGAGGAGCCGAAACCGCTCCGTGGTATTTGTCCTGGTTGAGCAGCGCAAAGCTGTTAGTCACATCTTTATTCTGTGTGATAAACTGGTTGTTCAGCGACAGGTGAAAACCGTTGGACAGGTATCCCAGTCCGGCCGGGTTGTAATACACGGCATCGATGCCGAGGGATGCATCCCTGACCAGGAGGCGAACCCAGGCCGCACTCTGATTGGTGTTCGTTACCAGTCCCCCCGAATAGGAAGAGACAGACAGGAACACCGCCAGAACGAAGATAAGGGTAAGTTTTCGCATGGTTACAATGATTTGGTTTAACAGGTCGAATATATGAAAAAATCGGTTCGCATGTACTCTTTCCGGTGAAAGAGTCGAAAAAGTATATGGCAAATAATTTTGTATCCCAGCGGTTTCTGTTTATTACCGACCCGTTCCGGGGTCGAATTCCAAAACGGATTTTTTATTTTTGCACGAAAAAGAACGGATTCATGCGTGGACAACCCGAGCTGTACCGGATTCTGGAAGAGCTGAACATTCCCTTCGATTACCACGAGCATCCGCCTGTTCCCACGGTGGAGGAGGCCTCGAAGTACTGGAAGGGGATCGATTCGGCCCATTGCAAGAACATTTTTTTCCGCAACCACAAGGGGAACAGGCATTACCTGGTGATCATC
>DQWH01000071.1 GCA_011042635.1 Bacteroidota bacterium
ATGCACTGTACACCGCATGCGACATTTTCAGAAACAGAAAATTGTATGAGGAGATCACCAGCAATCCCCTTTCAGGGGAACCTCCCCGGCAGAAAGGGGAGGGTGAGGAAGGGGTGCCGGAGGAATAAACCCCGCACCTGCCGAATAACATACGGTAAATCTTCCGGGTGAATGGGAAAGTGCCGCAGAACATAACCAAACCTTGTCCCTGCCGCTGGATATTGTCTGTTTTTACCTGTAATTTTGGTAAAAACTTATTATTTCTCATCATCAAAACCCCAAAACCATGGCAAAAATTACCAGGGAAGAAGCATTGGAATATCATTCCAAGGGCCGTCCCGGAAAAATTGAAGTGATCCCCACCACACCCCATTCCACCCAGCGGGATCTATCTCTGGCCTATACCCCCGGTGTAGCCTCCCCCTGTCTCGAAATCAAAGACCGGCCGGAAGACGTATTCCGGTACACCACCAAGGGCAACCTGGTTGCGGTGGTAAGCAATGGCACGGCTGTTCTCGGTCTGGGAAATATCGGCGCCATGGCAGGAAAACCCGTTATGGAAGGGAAAGGCCTGCTTTTTAAGGTGTTTGCCGATGTGGATGTATTCGATATCGAAGTGGATGAAAAAAATATTGACCGCCTGATCGAGATCGTAAAAGCCATTTCGCCCACATTCGGAGGTATCAACCTGGAAGACATCAAAGCTCCCGAATGCTTTGAAATAGAACAACGTCTGATCGAAGAACTCGACATCCCGGTTTTCCACGATGACCAGCACGGAACCGCTATCATTTCCGGGGCAGGACTGTTAAATGCCTTGGAGATCAGCGGAAAGAAAATCAACGAGATCAAAATGGTGGTCAGCGGTGCGGGAGCCGGAGCCATTGCCTGCACAAAATTTTATGTGGCTCTGGGCGTAAAAAAGGAAAATATCGTGATGTGCGACAGCAAAGGCGCCCTGAACAGGAAAAGAAAAGACCTGAACAAATACAAGCAGGAGTTCGTAACCGACAGGGATGTCGATACGCTGGCCGATGCCATAAAGGGAGCCGACCTGTTTCTGGGTCTGTCAGTAGCCGATCTGCTCACTCCCGAAATGCTGAAAACCATGGCCGACCACCCCATTGTTTTTGCCATGGCCAACCCGAATCCGGAAATAGAATACGATGTAGCCGTTGCCACCCGCTCGGATCTGATCATGGCAACCGGCCGGTCGGATTACCCCAACCAGATCAACAATGTACTGGGCTTCCCGTTCATCTTCCGGGGCGCTCTGGATGTACGGGCCAGGAAAATCAACGAGGAAATGAAGATCGCTGCATGCAAGGCCCTGGCCGACCTTGCCAAAGAACCCGTTCCCGAGCAGGTCAATGCGGCTTACAATGTGAGGAATCTCTCTTTCGGCAGGGATTATATCATCCCCAAACCACTGGATCCCAGACTGATCACCCGGGTGGCTCCGGCTGTGGCAAAAGCGGCCATGGATACCGGCGTGGCACGTAAGCCCATTACCGACTGGGCAGCCTATAAACTGGAACTGAACCGCCGGCTGGGGTACGGAAACAAACTGGTAAACGATATCCTGCAAAAGGCCAAAACGGAGCCGAAACGGGTTGTATACGCCGACGCCAGCAATTTCAAAGTGCTGAAAGCCGTGCAAAGCATAGTGCATGAAGGCATTGCCCAACCCATCCTGCTCGGGCCGAAAGAGGAGATCATGGAGATTATTCGCGAAAACAAGCTGGAATTCGAAGAAGAAATTCACATCATCGATCCGCGCTCAAAAGAAGAAGCCGGCCGAAGAAAGGAATTTGCGGATATCTATTTCACCAGAAGGCAGCGCAAGGGAGCTACTCTGGACGAGGCCAGGGAACTGATGTTCGACCGCGATCATTTCGGCATCATGATGGTGGAAACCGGACAGGCCGATGCCTTTATTTCGGGTTTTGCACGGAAATATGCTGACGTGATCCGGCCTGCCCTGCAGATCGTGGGGACCAACAACACCCAGAAACACATTGCGGGCATGTACATCGTCATTACCAAGAAAGGGCCGTTCTTTTTCTCCGACACCACGGTCAATATCAATCCCGATGCCCGTACTCTGGTGAACAACACCCTGCTCACGGCCGAAGAAGTGCGCCGGTTCAATATTGAACCCGTGGTGGCCCTGGTTTCCTATTCCAATTTCGGATCTATCCGAACCGGAAGCCCGCGCCTGGTGCAGGAAGCTATTGATATCCTCCACAAAGAACATCCCGATCTCATCGTCGACGGTGAAATGCAGGCCAATTTTGCTTTTAACCGGAGCCTCCGGGAAGGCAGGTTCCCCTTTACCAAACTTCAGGGAAAAGAGGTCAATACCATTATCTTCCCCAATCTGAGCTCGGGGAATATCGCCTATAAAATGATGCAGGAAATCGGAAATGCCGAAGTGATCGGGCCCATCCTGCTGGGAATGAACAAACCCATCCATATTCTTCAGCTCGATTCCTCGGCCCGTGAGATCATCAATATGACCGGCATAGCTGTGGTGGATGCCCAGTGCCGGGCCGATGACACCTGCTTCTGAACCACATACTGAATAAAATAACCGAAAGGGGATTGCCTGAAGGAAAGAACAATCCTCTTTCGGTTTTATACGCAACGGGCCTCCATCCTGTTAAATTTTCACTATTTTAGCCGCAGTATCCATTAATGGCTGCGGCATGTACGAATACATCGAAGGAAACCTGGCGGAAATTTCCCCTACGCATCTGGTGGTGGAAACCACGGGACTGGCCTACCACATCCAGATATCCCTTTACTCCTATTCCCGGTTTGCCGAAGAAGACTGGGCCGGGAAGAAAGTGAAGGTGTACCTGCACCATATTGTAAGAGAAGATGCACAATTGCTTTATGGATTTTACGACAGGCGGGAAAGGCAGATCTTTCGACAGCTGATCTCCGTTTCCGGAGTAGGAGCCGGTACGGCCAGAATGATTCTTTCCGCACACCGGCCCGCGGAAATCGAAAAGGCCATCATGCAGGCGGATGTCAACTTCCTGAAAAACATCAAAGGAATCGGGATCAAATCGGCCCAGAGGATCATTGTAGACCTGAAAGGCAAAATCGGGAAAGATGCCGATGCCGGAGAAATTTTCACCGCAGCAAGCAATACCCGGCGTGAAGAAGCGTTATCAGCATTGGTAACACTGGGATTTCCGAAAGTCGCCGCCGGCAAGGTTATCGATTCCATCCTGACTGAAAATCCGGAAGGGAATGTGGAAGAACTGATCAAGCTGGCGCTGAAACGGTTATAACCCTTTTTTTACACCGGATCGCTTTTGCACAGAAAGGTTAAATATATCTGTATACTGACCCTTGGACTGTGGGCCGGTCAGGTAACCGGATGGTTAGCCTCTCCCGTGAATGCCCAGGACCGCCGTCAGGATACCACCCGTGTTTCTCCCCCCGACCTTCCCTACCCCATACCGGTCAGGTCGCATACCCTTCCCGAAAAGAAGGTCGAATCTCCCCTGTTCCTGAAAAATCCGTCGAATTTCGAAACCCGGGTGGATTACGATACCGAAACCAACCGGTATATCATTTACGAAACGGTGGGAGGACTGGAAGTGGGCCTCCCCAGGGTCATGACACCCGACGAATACAGGCAGTACCGTTACGACCAGATCATGCGGGAATACTGGCGATTACATGCCAGCGGCGACGAATCGACCGGGGCTTCGCCCCTGATCCCCAAAATCTATATCGAAAGTGAAGCCTTTGATAAAATTTTCGGAACCAGCACCATCGACATCAAACCCCAGGGAACGGCCGAGCTGATCTTCGGCATCAATTCATCGCGCATTGACAATCCCCAGCTCTCGGAAAAACTCCGCCGGGTGGCCACTTTCGATTTCCAGGAAAAAATCCAGATGAATGTTACCGGAAGTATCGGCGATAAAATGATGTTGGGCGTAAATTACAATACCGAAGCCACCTTTGATTTTGAAAACAAGACCAAGCTGGAATATTCGGGCAATGAGGACGAGATTATCAAAAAGATCGAGGCTGGCGACGTCACTTTACCCTTGTCGGGATCATTGATCACCGGAAGCCAGAGCCTGTTCGGTCTGAAAACCGAACTGCAGTTCGGCCGCCTCACCGTCACCAGCGTTTTTTCCCAGCAGAAGGGGGAAACCTCTGTGATTGAGGTAAAGGGCGGAGCCCAGCAGAATGAATTCGAAGTGTTTGCTGACGAATACGATGCCAACCGGCATTTTTTCCTCTCCCACTATTTCAGGGAAAGATACAACGAGGCCCTGGCCAACCTCCCGGTGATCAATTCACCCGTCCAGATTACCCGTGTGGAAGTATGGGTCACCAACAAAACCAGCGATTTCGAGAATTCCAGGAATATTGTTGCCTTTATGGACCTGGGGGAAAACGAACGCATCCACAATGCCTATTTCACTCCCAATCCCGCCTATCCTTTCCCCGATAACCGGAGCAATTCCCTGTACGATGAAATAACGGGACCATACAACGTGCGCGACATCAGTACGGTTTCCCAGGTACTCGACGGTTTCCCCGCCTCCGATTTCAGCATCGGCCAGGATTTCGAGAAGATCGAAAATGCACGCAAACTGGCTCCCAACGAATATACTTTTCATCCTGCCTTGGGATACATCTCCCTGAACGCAGCCCTGCATTCCGATGAAGTACTGGCGGTGGCCTATGAATTCAGGGCAAACGGGAAAGTATACCAGGTGGGGGAATTCTCCTTCGACGGCATCAATGCCCCCGACGCCCTCATCCTCAAGCTCCTGAAAGGCACCAACCTCACCCCCAAACTGCCTACCTGGGACCTGATGATGAAAAATATCTATGCCATCGGAGCATACCAGGTCAATCCGCAGAATTTCGAAATGAACATAATTTACATGGATGACCAGGCCGGAACAGGAATCAATTATCTCCGGGAAGGGGATATCAAAGATCAGATCCTGTTGCGGGTTATGAACCTCGACAACCTGAACGGCCAGATGGATCCTTATCCCGACGGTATGTTCGATTTCATTGAAGGGGTTACCATTCTTCCGTCCAACGGCCGGGTTATTTTCCCCGTGCTGGAACCGTTCGGTTCATACCTCAGGGAAAAGATCGGAAACGATGTTGTTGCCGACAAATACGTATTCGAGGAACTGTATGACTCCACCCTGGCCCGGGCCATTCAGGTGGCTGAAAAGAATAAATTCAGGCTGCAGGGTACCTACCAGTCGTCCGTTAGTTCCGAGATCCCGCTGAATGCGCTCAATGTACCTCAGGGCTCGGTGGTAGTAACGGCCGGAGGTATCCAGCTGAAAGAAAACATCGACTATACGGTGGATTACACTCTTGGCAGGGTAAACATCCTCAACACAGGCCTTCTCGAATCGGGAACCCCCATCAGGATATCCCTGGAAAGCAATCAGCTGTTCAACATCCAGACCAAAACCCTGGTGGGGTCGCACTTCGATTACCGAATATCAGATAATTTCAATGTCGGGGCCACCATTCTGAACCTGACGGAACGCCCGCTGACCCAGAAAGTAAACATCGGAAACGAACCCATATCGAATACCATATGGGGGATCAACTCTTCCTTTCACACCGAGGCCCCCTTTGTTACCAGGATGGTAGATTTACTGCCCTTCGTCAATACCAACCAGCCCTCTTCCATCACCTTCTTCGGCGAATTTGCCCATCTCATCCCGGGACACAGCCGGGCCATCGAAAAACAGGGCATTACATACATCGATGATTTCGAAGGCAGTGAAACCAGCATCGATCTCAAGTCCATTCCCCCCTGGGTGCATGCCAGCACTCCCCAGGGACAACCCGACCTGTTCCCGGAAGGAACCCTGACCAACAACCTGGCATACGGGTTCAACCGGGCCCGGCTGGCCTGGTACGTGATCGACCCCCTGTTCCTGAGGAACAATTCCTCCACACCGGCACACATAAAAAACAACCCCGACCTGCAGTCGAGCCACTATGTACGGGAAGTATTCGAAAAGGAAATATGGCCCAACAAGGAAAGCCCCAGCGGCATACCCACCAATATTGCAGTGCTCAACCTCTCCTTTTATCCCAGAGAAAAAGGTCCCTATAATTACGATACCGGGCCATCCATATATTCGGCAGGGCTCGACCCATCGGGATACCTGGCGGCTCCTGAAACCCGATGGGGGGGCATCATGCGCGAAGTACCCATCAAGGATTTTGAAACCTCAAACATCCAGTTCATCGAATTCTGGCTGATGGATCCCTTTGTGGAAGACAGCCTGAACCCCGGCGGGGAACTATATATCAACCTGGGAAACGTATCCGAAGATATTCTTCGCGACGGAAGGAAAAGTTTTGAGAACGGGCTGCCCACCTCGCCGGAAGAAGAAGCCCTGATGGATACCACGGTATGGGGACGTGTCCCCAAAACACAATCGCTGGTCAAGGCCTTCGACCAGACTGCGCGGAAACAGCAGGATATCGGGCTGGACGGGTTAAGCAATGAACAGGAACAGGAGTTTTACAACGACTATGTTCAGCAGCTCTCTTCCCAGGTCAGTGATCCGGCCATGAGGGAAGAGCTCATCAATGACCCGGGACAGGACGATTTTCATTACTTCAGGGGATCGGACTACGACGCCATGGGACTGGGTATTCTGGAGCGTTACAAAAAATACAACGGGCTGGAGGGGAATTCCCCGGCCTTCGAGGAAACGACCGAAGATTATCCCACCAGCGGTTCCACCCTGCCGAATGAAGAAGATATCAACCGTGACAACACCCTAAGCGAAACGGAAAGCTATTACCAGTACAAGGTCGACATCAGGAAGGATTTCTTCGAAGTGGGCCGGAATTACATCATCAACCGGGAAAATGCCACCGTGGAATTTGCCAACGGAAAACAATCTTCCGTTGACTGGTACCAGTTCCGTATCCCGGTCACCGATTTTGAACGGATCGTTGGAAACATCCAGGATTTCAAATCCATCCGTTTTGTACGCCTGTTCCTCAAAGGATTTGAAAAGGAAACCCACCTGCGGTTCGCCCGTTTTGAGCTGATCAGGGGAGAGTGGAGAAAATACAACCTCAGCATATGGGAAGGAGGAGAACGGGAAACCACCGAGGAACTCACCGACGCTTCCTTCGAGATCGGATCGGTAAACATCGAGGAGAACGGAGGCAAAGACCCGGTAAACTATGTCCTTCCCCCCGGAATCACCCGCGTGATCGATCCCACCAACCCCGAACTCAGACAGCTTAACGAACAGTCCATAGTGCTGAAAGTACGCAACCTGGCCGACGGGGATGCCCGCGCCGCTTTCCGGAATGTGAATCTCGATATCAGGCAGTACAAAAGGCTGGAAATGGAAGTGCATGCCGAGGCCCTTCCGGGAATCAACCTCCAGGATGACGAAATCCACGTTTTTATCAGACTGGGATCCGATTACCGGAACAATTTCTATGAATACGAAATTCCGGTCAAACTCACACCGCCCAAACCACCCCAGGGATACAGCAACGAAAGCGTGGACGACCGGCGCATCGTATGGCCCGAGGAAAACCGGTTTGACATCCCCCTGGAACTCTTCCAGGATGTGAAACAAACCCGGAACAATGAAATGCAAAACCCGGCAAACAGGATTTCGGTTAACGATCTTTTCTCCATGATCATTGACGGACACCGGGTCAGCGTAACCGGGAACCCCAACCTCAGCAATATCCGCACCATCATGATCGGGATCAGAAACCCCTCACAGCAGCGTAATCCGGGTTCGGACGACGGCCTGCCCAAATCGGCGGAAGTGTGGATGAATGAACTCCGGCTCACGCATTTCAATGAGGAAGGAGGATGGGCCGCCAATGCCAGGGTCACCACCCGCCTTGCCGACCTGGGATCGATCGACATAGCCGGCAGCACCAGTACTCCCGGCTTCGGAAGCATAGAGAAAAAAGTGAATGAACGGAGCAAGGAAACGGTAATGCAGTACGATATATCGTCCAATCTGGAACTGGGAAAATTCCTGCCCGATGCGCTGAATTTCCGCATACCCATGTATATCGGTTTTTCTGAAGGGATCATCAATCCGCAGTACAACCCCCTCGATCCGGATATTCCGCTGAGAAAAGCCCTCAACAATGCCGAAACCCGGGCGGAACGCGATTCCATCCTGAAAAATTCACAGGATATCACCCGGAGGAAATCCATCAATTTCACCAATGTGCGAATCGAAAAAAGACAGGGGAAACCCCATTTCTGGGATATTTCCAATTTCGCCCTCAGCTACAGCTATCACGAAACCTACCACCGCGATATAAAAACCGATTTTCACATACAGAAAAATTACCGGGGAACCATCAACTACATCTATAATGCTCAGCCGAAACCCGTGGTTCCCTTTCAACAGTCGCAGCTGTTCCGCCGGCCGATTTTCCGCCTGATCAGGGACTTTAACTTCAACTACATGCCTTCGCATATCTCCCTGCGGACCGATATGTACCGGTATTACGAAGAAAAAAAGCTGAGGAAAATTGACAATCCCGATCTAAAGATCGAACCCACTTTCAGGAAAGATTTTGAATGGAATACCTATTTCGACCTGAAATACGACCTCACCCGGGCACTGAAGATCGATTTTTCCTCATCCAACACCGCCCGGATTGATGAACCGGAAGGAGGGGTCGACCGGGAACGCTATGAAGACAGCTATACCCTGTGGAAGGATTCTGTCCTGACCAACCTGAAGAATATGGGACGTCCCATTTCCTACCACCACAGCCTGAACGTGAACTATACCCTTCCCATCAACAAGATCCCCCTGTTCAACTGGGTCACCGTGAATGCCCGATACAATGCCACCTTCGGATGGGATGCCGGCCCGCAGTTTGCCGATACTTCGGATATTGAACTAGGAAACACCATCAAGAACTCCAACACCGGCCAGCTGTCGGGGCAACTGAATATGAACAACCTGTACAACAAGGTAGGGTTCCTGAAAAAGGTCAATGACAAGTACCGGAATAACCGGAGGGCGGATACCCGGAAAAAGGAATACAAAACCGTTACCTATGAAAGAAAGGGAGTATACATTTCCGATAACCGGCCCAGGTCTGTCGTACATAACCTGAAGACCGAAGACGTACAGGTAACCATTTATGATGAGAATAACCGGAAGATCGATCTGGATGTGGAAATAATGGATGAAAGGAGGATCCGGATCAGCAGCGATACCATTTACCGGGGAACCCGGGTTGTGGTGGAAGGACAGGTGGAAAAGGGAGAAGATATGCTGACACTCATTGCCGACAACCTGGCACGTATCCTGATGTCGGTCAAGAACGTTTCCATATCCTATTCACAAACCCAGGGAACCCTTCTGCCCGGATACCTGCCCGAAACCCGCTTCTACACGGCCGGCCTGACAGATGTGAACGGCATGCTCTCTCCCGGCTGGGAATTTATTCTGGGCATACAGGACAGGGATTTCCTGAAAAGGAGCATCGGAAACGACTGGCTTACCACCGACCACAGAATGACCTCTCCCTATGTTATGACCCACAATGAAAACTTCAACCTGCGCAGCACCCTTGAACCCATTCCCGGCATGCGCATCGATGTAACAGCCACCCGCAGGTTCTCAAAGAACATGAACGAATATTATTCCTATAACGATTCGCTGGGAAGGATCGTCGTTTCCAATCCCGTTACCACCGGTAATTTCAGCATCAGTATGATTACCTGGGGAACCGCCTTCAAAAAAATCTCTTCAGACAACCGGTATGCTTCGGAAATTTTCAACAGGATGAAAGATTATGCTTCCCATATTTCGGCCAGGCTGGCAGCAGAGCGGGTGGCCAGTCCGGAGCATGGCTACAACCCCAATGCCTACGAAATAATCGAAGGAAGGAAATTTTACGATGGATACGGACCCACCTCCCAGCAGGTGCTGATCCCGGCATTCCTGGCCGCATACACCAACCGCGACCCAGACAGGATCACCATCGATCCTTTCCCATCTCTGTTGCATATCATGCCCAACTGGCGATTAACCTACGAAGGTCTGTCAAACATCGAATTCCTGAAATCTTTTATCCGGTCCATTACCATCAACCACCAGTACCGCTCCTCATACGATGTGGCGGGCTACTCCAGCAACCTGGAATACGAGCCTGATGAAGACGGCTTCAGCTATGTACGCGATATGACCGGAGGGAATTTTCTGCCTCCCAACGAGATCAGTGCGGTCTCGATCAATGAACAGTTCAGCCCCCTGATCAATTTTGAAATGAACTGGGTCAACAGCCTCACTTCCCGCATAGAATACCGGAAATCACGGTCTCTGGCACTCAGTTTCGCTAACAACCAGCTGACCGATGTAATGAACAATGAGCTTATTATAGGGGCCGGTTACCGTTTCGATGAAGTGCAGTTCATCATTCGCACCGGAGGGGGAGAAAAACATTTCAAGAGCGACCTGAATGTAAGACTAGACCTTTCGGTACGCGACAGCAAAACCGTGCTGAGAAAGCTGGTAGAAGAGCAGGATCAGATCACGGCAGGTCAGCAACGCATTGCCCTTCAGCTCAGTGCCGACTATGTGCTGAGCGACCGGTTCAACCTGCGGCTGTTCTTCGACAAAGACATTTCAAATCCCTATGTTTACAGAACTTTCCCCACCAGCAATACCAATTTCGGTTTCAGTGTCAGGTTTACGCTGGCCCAGTAGTTTGCTTTTCTTAAATTTTATGTATTTTTGGTTCATCCAACTCTTTAAAAACCTGAATTATGAATATACCAAAAAACCTGAAGTACACAGAAGACCATGAATGGATACGCGTGGAAGGAAAGGAAGCCTTTGTAGGAGTCACCGATTTTGCCCAGGGAGAATTGGGTGATGTGGTATTCATTGAAATTGAAACCGCCGGGGAATCGCTCGGCAAAGGAGAGGCCTTCGGTACCATCGAAGCGGTAAAAACGGTAAGTGATCTGTTCATGCCGGTATCGGGAAAAGTGGAGGAAGTCAATCCTGACCTGGAAAACAGCCCGGAGATCGTGAACAAGGATCCTTACGGGAAAGGATGGATGATTAAAATCACCCCCTCTGATCTTTCGGAACTGGACAACCTGCTCTCCCCGGAGGAGTACGAAGCTTTGCTGAACAAATAATATATGAATCGGTTTTCAAACCCCGGCGGTTTTCCACCGGGGTTTTTTATTTTTACTGAAAAAATCCCGTGCCGTTTCTCACCAGTCGAAAAGCCCTGATAGCTGCCTTTCTTTTCCTGGGGCTGTTCCTTCTGCTTCCTACCGGCAATCCGGGGATTGATGCATGGTATTATGCCGCTTCGGTGAAATATCAGGGAGAATTATTCCATCCTCACCACCTGTTGTATAACGCCACCTGTTACCTCGTTGCCCGGTTGTTTTCCATTGCCGGTGTGTCTCCCGGCACACTTTCCCTGATGAACGCAGTGAATGCCTTCGTAGCTTTCCTGATCCTTCTGGTCATGATCCGGATCATACGAATGCTGTCTGACAGTCCGGATATGGACCTTGCCGGGGTGGTCTTTACGGGAAGCTGTTTTGCCCTGATGCGTTATGCCACGGAAAGTGAAACCTATCTGTTTCCCCTGCTCCTGGGTCTGATGGCCAGTATGTTTTACCTGCAATCCCGGCACTCCCGGAATACCCGGGATGTAGTGCTTTCGGGATTGCTGGGTTCCCTTGGTGTCCTGTACCACCAGACGGGAATATTCTGGTGGATGGGGTTGCTGGCAGCCACGCTGTTCTGCTCCGGAAGGAAAAAAGCAGCCCTGTGGTACTCCGCCACCGGCCTGATCATTCCCCTGGTCTACCTGGGTGTATGGTTCAGCAAAAACGGCTTGACGGAAATAAAGTCCCTGGCCGATTTTATCTTCCAGGCCTACCGGGAAGGCGATGCTTCCCTTTCTGCTGATATCACCGGTTTTCTTTTCGGTGTGGCGGGACTGGTCAGGAGCTTCCTGCAGGTACACGGCAACATGTGGCTGCTTGTCAGGCACAGTCTGTGGTACCTTCTTCCGGCCCTGCTGGCGGTTGCCGTATGGAGTGTTCTTCTTCTCCGCCGGCCATGGAATCGGATCAGCCGGAAGAACGGACAGGAAAATATCGCCGCGGTGCATCTTTCGATTGCCGCCGCTCTGTGGATATTTGCCGTACTGTCATCGGGAAATGCAGAATTTATGGTATCTATTCCTGCTTTGCTCTTCATATCATCCATCGCGGCATTCCGTGTCTCTGCACCGACGGTTCTGCTGGCCGGTACGGGTCTGCTGATCTGGAATACAGGATTCGGACTGCTTCCCACCCACCTGTATCGGTACGAGCCGGTAAGGGAACTGGCAATACGGGTTGCCGATCATCCCGGCGACCTGTTCATCCTGAAAGAAGACCAGCGTATACACGCGGCTTATTATTACCTCACGGGAAAAGAACCGGCTCCGGGAGTGTTCAGGTCTCCATCCGACCTGCTGCGCCGAGGCATAACCACTGATTCCCTGCACCGGTGTATCACACAAACCCTCGAACGGGGAGGAAAGGTGTGGACCGACTGCCTGGAAAGGCCCGTGGTGCTGAACCGCGCCGCCCTGGTATCAGGTCAGGACACGGCTTTTTTCAGCAGGTACCTCACGGTTCCTGCCGACACGCTTCGCACTTTTTACGGGAATACGATCATCCACCGGGTGGATCTGAAAAACGGGCCGTCTAAAGGGTTTTCTTCACTTCCACTTCCTGATAGCCCTCGATAATATCTCCCACCTTGATGTCGTTGAAATTCTGGATATTCAATCCGCATTCATAGCCCGAGCTCACTTCCTTCACATCCTCCTTGAACCGCTTCAGAGAACCGAGCTCGCCGGTATACACCACGATTCCTTCGCGGATCACACGCACTTTGGTGTTCCGGGTAATCTTCCCTTCCCTCACGATACAGCCGGCCACGGTACCCACCTTAGTTATGCGGAATGTTTCCCTCACCTCCAGGGTGGCCACGATCTCCTCTTTGATTTCGGGAGAAAGCATGCCTTCCATGGCGTCCTTGATCTCATTGATGGCATCGTATATAATGGAATAAAGCCGGATATCGATCTGCTCCTTTTCGGCCAGTTTGCGGGCACCCATGGAGGGACGCACCTGGAACCCCACAATAATAGCATTGGAAGCGGCAGCCAGCATCACGTCGGTTTCGGAGATCTGGCCCACGGCTTTGTGAATCACATTCACCTGGATATTCTCCGTCGACAGCTTAATCAGGGCATCGGAAATGGCTTCCACCGATCCGTCCACATCTCCCTTCACAATAATATTCAGTTCCTGGAAGTTGCCTATGGCAATCCGCCGGCCTATCTCGTCCAGTGTAATATGCTTGGTGCTACGAAGCTCCTGTTCGCGTTGCAGTTGTTCCCGCTTGGTAGCAATCTCCTTGGCTTCCCGGTCACTATCCATCACATGGAAATATTCCCCTGCCTGGGGAGCCCCGTTCATTCCCAGAACCATTACAGGAGTAGAAGGCCCTGCTTCTTCGATTTTTTTACCTCTTTCATTAAACAGGGCCTTGGTATGCCCGTAATGCGAACCGGCCAGGATTACATCTCCCACCCTCAGGGTGCCGGCTTTCACCAGCAGGGTGGCAATATATCCCCGCCCCCTGTCGAGAGACGATTCCACCACGGTTCCTACGGCCCGTTTATTGGGATTGGCTTTCAGATCGAGCAGTTCTGCCTCAAGCAACACTTTCTCGAGCAGATCGTCCACATTTTGACCCGTTTTGGCTGAAATTTCCTGCGACTGGTACTTGCCGCCCCAGTCTTCAACCATCAGGTTCATATTGGCCAGCTCTTCCTTAATCTTTTCCGGATTGGCGTTGGGTTTATCTACCTTGTTAATAGCAAAGACGATGGGTACCCCGGCAGCCTGGGCATGGTTAATGGCCTCAACGGTCTGGGGCATGACGCCGTCGTCGGCAGCCACCACAATAATGGCCACATCGGTCACCTGGGCTCCCCTGGCCCGCATAGCGGTAAAGGCTTCGTGTCCGGGGGTATCCAGAAAGGTGATCATTTTCCCGTCTTCGCGGGTCACACTGTAAGCTCCGATATGCTGGGTGATGCCCCCTGCTTCACCGGCCACCACATTCGCGCTCCGGATATAATCGAGCAGCTTGGTTTTTCCATGGTCCACATGACCCATCACGGTTACGATGGGGGGCCTGGGTTGCAGGTCTTCCGGCCTGTCCTCCTCCTCGCGGATACCTTCCTGCAGATCCACTGATACAAATTCCACCTTGTATCCGAATTCATCGGCCACAACCGACATGGTTTCGGCATCGAGCCGCTGGTTGATGGAAACGAACAGGCCCAGGTTCATGCAGGTGGCAATCACCTCATTAACAGGAACGTCCATCATATTAGCCAGTTCGTTAACCGAGACGAACTCGGTTACCTGCAATACGTTTTTTTCTTTTTCTTTCTGCTCGGCTTCTTCCCGGGCCCGCTGGAAAATGGCTTCCCTTTTCTCACGGCGGTACTTGGAGCCTTTCGATTTCCCCTTGGCGGTAAGCCGGGCCAGTGTGTCTTTCACCTGCTTCTGAACATCTTCCTCGTTGATCTCGGGCCGGAGGGCTTTTTTCCTCTTTCTGGCTCCTTTCTTGGTTTTCTTCTGTCCTTCCTCTCCGGAAAGACCGGCATCCACCCTCTCTTTATCCTTGCGGATGCGTTTCCGTTTCTTTTTCCTGAAATCCTGGTCGCTGGAGGAAGCCACCGGTTTTTTCTTTTCCGGTTCTGCAGGAAGATCAATTTTCCCCACAACTGTGGGACCCGTCAATTTTTTAATCCTCGATTCGATAAAATTATCTTCCGGTTCTTCTTTTTTTTCTACCCGGGCGGTACCCCGCGCTTTTTCTTTTTCTCCGGCAGTTTTTTTCTCTTCTTCAACCTTTGCAGCAGGTTTTTCTGCTTC
>DQWH01000090.1 GCA_011042635.1 Bacteroidota bacterium
TACCTGCAGCAGGAGCTGGAAGCCTCGTTTATTTACGAGGACACTCCCGATCAACTGGCCGCCACCCGGGCCGTCAAAGAGGGGATGGAATCGCCCGCACCCATGGACCGTCTTGTATGCGGCGATGTGGGGTTCGGTAAGACCGAAGTGGCCATCCGGGCCGCTTTCAAGGCTGTGGCCGACAACAAGCAGGTGGCGGTGTTGGTGCCCACCACCGTGCTGGCCCTGCAGCATCACACCACTTTTACCGGCCGCCTGAAAGATTTTCCGTGCACAGTGGAAATGATCAGCCGGCTGAAAAAACCGGCCGAACAGAAAAAGATCCTCCGGAGGCTCCAAGAAGGAAAGATTGACATTATCATCGGCACTCACCGGCTGGTCGGGGCCGACGTTAAATTCAGGAACCTGGGATTGCTGATCATCGACGAGGAACAGAAGTTCGGTGTGGCGGTAAAGGAAAAGCTCAAAGCCATGAAGCTGAATGTGGATACCCTCACCCTCACGGCAACGCCCATTCCCCGCACCCTGCAGTTTTCGTTAATGGGCGCCCGCGACCTGTCGGTCATCAACACGCCTCCTCCCAACCGCTACCCCATCATCACCGAACTGCATACCTTCAATGAGGACCTGATCAGGGAAGGCATCGGGTATGAAGTTAGCCGGAACGGGCAGGTATTCTTTATTCACAACCGGGTGGAAAACATCCGGCAGGTGGAAGACATGATCAGGCGTATCTGCCCCGGAGTGAGTACAGTGGTGGCTCACGGGCAGATGGAGGGATCGAAGCTGGAAAGGATCATGCTGGATTTCATCCGCGGCGACTACGACGTGCTGGTATCGACCACCATCATCGAGTCGGGCATGGATATTCCCAATGCCAACACCATTTTCATCAACCAGGCACATCACTACGGTTTGAGCGACCTGCACCAGCTGAGAGGCCGGGTGGGGCGTTCGAACCGGAAAGCCTTCTGTTACCTGCTGGCCCCTCCCCTCAGCACCCTCACTCCCGAGGCACGTCGCCGTCTGAAGGCTATCGAGGATTTCTCGGAGCTGGGAAGCGGTTTCAATATTGCCATGCAGGACCTGGACATCCGGGGAGCCGGGAACCTTCTGGGAGCCGAGCAGAGTGGTTTCATTGCCGAGATCGGGCTGGAAACCTACCAGCAGATTCTGGATGAAGCCATGATGGAGCTGAGAGAAACCGAATTCCGGGATCTGGCCGCCGGACCGCAGAAAAGCCGAAAAGAACCGGAAACAACCGAAGAGCCTCGTTATGTCACCGATTGCCATATCGATACCGACATGGAACTACTTTTCCCCGAATCGTACATCGGCAATGTAAGCGAGCGGATCAGGCTGTACCGGGAAATGGACAACATCGACACGGAGGAAGGGATACGTCGGTTTGAAGCCGCCCTGACCGACCGTTTCGGACCTCCCCCGGAGCCAACCCGGGAATTGCTGAACGTGATCAGGCTCCGTCAGCTGGCCATCAGGCTGGGATTTGAAAAGATCATTCTGAAAAACGGGCAGATGGTCACTCACTTCCTGTCCAATCCCCTCTCCCCCTATTATCAATCGCCCGTGTTCAGCCGCATCCTGTCGTTCGTTCAGAAGCAGTCGAAAAAATACCGGATGAAGGAAGGGGAAAAACGGCTTACCCTTACCGTGGCCGGTATAAAGACCGTAAAGGAAGCCATTGGAACGCTGAAAAACATGCTACCCGAGGCAACCCGCGTATCCTCCGGTTTATAATTCGGCCATCATACAAAAGGAATATATCGTATCTTTGCCGGGTATGCAGCATCTGGTAATCGACATAGGCAACACGCGCATGAAATATGCCGTGATGCAAAACGGAAAAATCGGTGCTACGGGGGATTTGCCTCATGACCGGGCTTCAGGGATATTAAAGATAGCGAAACAGGAAAAAAGCATTCGCCGGGGTATCCTGGCATCGGTAGCTGCTGCCGAACCCGGCTGGCTGCAGGAGTTGAAAAAAGCCCTGGATCTTTTTATAGTACTTGATGGAACCATTCCCCTGCCTTTCAAAGTATTGTACCGCACTCCCGAAACCCTGGGACCCGACCGGCTGGCAGCTGTTGCCGGTGCATATACGAAATTTCCCGGGTCGAATGTTATGATATTTGATGTGGGCACGGCTCTCACCGTGGATATTCTGAATGCTTCCGGGGAATATATGGGTGGCAACATTTCCCCGGGGATGTCTATGCGCTTCAGGGTATTGCATCAGTTCACAGGCAGGCTGCCCCTGGGGCAACCCTCCGCCGGGGCTCCCCCCATCGGCAGGGATACCCGGGAAGCACTGACAGCAGGCATACAACAGGGAATGTTGCACGAAATAAAAGGCTACATATCGTGGGGACAGTCACAATTCACTGATATGAAGGTAATTTTAACCGGCGGCGATGCCGATTTTTTTGCAAAAATGTTAAAAAGTCCCATCTTTGTGGACCAATATTTACTATTTACCGGGCTGGACCGTATTTTACAACATTATGCAGAACATACACAGGATTAGTTGTTCAGTGATTTTTCTTCTTGTGATGACCGGATACGGCGGGTATTCGCAGAATTCCGTGAATTCGCCCTATTCGAGGTTTGGCCTTGGAGACATTCATCAGCAGGGGTTTGTGCGGAATATGGCCATGGGAGGCATTTCCTTCGGTCTGCGGAACCCGAATTCGATTGACTATGTCAATCCGGCTTCTTTTTCAGCCCGAGACACCATGTCGTTCCTTTTTGATTTTGCCATGCAGGGAAAAAGGAACAACCTGAATTCGGGTGAACTGAAATCGGTCAGCAGCGATTTTAACTTCCGGCATCTGGCTCTTGCGTTCCCCATTACCCGCTGGCTGGGCACCAGCGTAGGGATCACCCCATACAGTACCATGAGTTACAGCCTGCTGGAACAGGGAACCGTAGAAGATCTGGGGCAGGTAAATTTCACATACCGGGGCGAAGGGAATCTGAGCCGGTTCTACCTGGGAGCAGGTACCAGGCTGGGCAAATATTTTTCGTTGGGATTGAGCATGAATTATCTTTTCGGGAACCTGGAAAGAGGAACCCGGGTAAGTTTTCCCGATGATGCGTATGCTGCCGAAACCCTCATCAACTACAAACTTCAGACCAGAGGAATCTACATGTCGTACGGAGCTCAGTTCATGCTTCCCCTGCCGGAAGACTATTTTTTCCATGCCGGCGTTTTGTTTGAGAATGAGACCCCGGTTTCAGGAAATCTCACGCATTTCAGCCAGTATATTCTGAGTCCGGGAGAAGGGAGCGCCACCTATGATACCCTGATCAACGAAACCTCGGAAAGAGATCTGTTGCTTCCAACCCGCATGGGTTTTGGAATATCGGCAGGTAAAACAAATCACTTTACGGTGGGAGCGGATTATTCCCATGAAAACTGGTCGCCTCACGTACTGCCCGGTTTAACCGATTCTCTGACAACAAGTCAGTCGTTCCGGGCAGGGCTGGAATTCATACCCGATGCCTCTGGAATTAGCAGCTACTTTTCCACCGTACGATACAGGCTGGGAGGATACTACCATCAGGGGTATTTAAAGATCAGGGAAGAACAGATCAACGATTTTGGCATAACTTTTGGACTCGGTTTACCGCTGCCAAGAACAAACAACACATTCAATGTGGCATTTCAGCTTGGGCGGCGCGGTTCTTTGAGTCATGAACTGATCCGTGAAACATACGGAACCATCAGTTTCAGTCTCACTTTGTATGATTTTTGGTTCATTAAATATAAATTTGACTAAAATAACTTACTAATGAAAGCGAAAGGTACATTCCTCACATCGATTCTCCTGACGGCAATCTGGGCATTCTCCTTCGGGCAGAAGGGGGTTGAAGACGGATCTCAGTGGGGACACGGAGAAGACAGTATCAACTGCCTGAAGAACTACAGCCTCTACAGGGAGTATGCCCGACTGAACAATTACAAAGATGCCTATCCTTTCTGGACAGTTTGTTTCAATGAGTGTCCGCTGGCCAGCAAGAACCTGTATATTGACGGGGCCAGGATGTTCAAGGACAGGATAGAAAAGGAAACCAATCCTGAAAAACAGCAGGCTCTCATCGATTCACTGATGCTGATTTACGATCAACGCATAAAATATTTCCCTAAAGACGAAGGACGGGTGCTTGGATACAAGGGGCTGGATCTGCTGAGGTATCAGCGGGACAATTTGGATGTTATTGAGACTGCCAACGGATTTTTGAAAAAGTCCATCCAGTTTTCGCAGCACAATTCATCGGCAGCGGTGCTTGCCACATTCATGACTTCCAGCATCACGCTTTTCCGCTACGAGCGGATGCCGGCAGACAGGGTGGTGGAAGATTATGCCCTGGTTTCTGAAGTACTGGACAAAGCCATAGCCAGGGATCCCGACGAAAGGGATCTTGCCCTGGTCAAGAATAATGTGGACCAGAACTTTGCCGCCTGCGGTGCTGCCAACTGCGAGGCCCTTATCGGACTATTCGGACCACAGTATGAGACAAACAAGACTAACGGTGAATTCCTGAAAAAAGTAACCGATTTACTGGACAATACAGGTTGCAAGGATTCTGAGCTTTACAGAAAAACAGCAGAAAGTCTTCATAAGCTTGAACCCACGGCCAAGTCGGCCTGTGAACTTGCCCGCCTGTTCAAGGAAATCAATCAGTTTGACAAATCCATTCAATATTACAACCAGGCTATTGAATTGGAGACCGATCCAAAAGAACGGTCAAGGTATTATGTTGAGCTGGGTGACATCACTTTCAGGGAAAAAAATGATCTGCCAAGGGCCAAGCAATATGCCATGAAATCCGCAGAAGAAGATCCTACCAACGGAGTGGCTTATCTGCTGGCAGGCAACATCATCGCTTCCGCAAAAAATTGTGGAGAAAATGAACTGGAAAAGAAAGCCCTGTACTGGCTGGCTGTAGATTATTTTGTCAGAGCCAAGCAGGCAGACCCCTCGCTGGAAGAAACCGCGAACCAATACATCAAAACCTATTCCCAGCATTTCCCCGATATAGAAACCATTTTCTTCCATGGTTACAAGGAGGGTGATGCATACACCATTGAATGCTGGATCAATGAAACAACCAGGGTCAGAACCCGGTAAAAACATTCCGCAAAACCGGAAACATTACGTGCGCAGTGCCATTCCCCTGATCCTGGGAATGGCATTGCTTTTTTCGTGCAGGAAGAATGATATTGAAGTGATCAACACCCTGACGGGGATTAACCAGTTGCCCAGCCAGTCAGCCCGGGATATTGAAACCGTTTATACCGATTCGGCCCGGATCCAGCTTCTCATTCGTGCTCCCATACTGAACCGGTACGAAAACGATCAGCAACCCTATTACGAATTCCCGGAAGGGTTGTATGTTGAATTTTACGGGGAGGAAGAAGAAGTGGACTCACGACTGACGGCCCGGTATGCCATTTTCTATGAAGCAGATGAACTGTGGGAAGCACGCGACAGTGTGCTGGCGGTCAACCGTGAAGGGGAAATTCTGAGCACCGACCTGCTTTTCTGGGACCAGAAAAAGAAGCTGATCTATACCGACCGTTTTGTAAAGATCACCACGCCCAATGAACTGATTTACGGGGAAGGATTTGAAGCCGATCAGGATTTTTCCGACTGGAAGATCAAAAAGGTAACGGGAACCATTTATGTCGAACAGCAGACTCAGTAACAAGGCCGCCAGGGCACTTGAAACCCTCTGGCTGGTTCTGGCGCTGGTATGCCTCATCACAGGGATTATCAGTTCCGTGAATCACGGACTGAAAAACTCCTTCCTATTCTTTATATTTGCTCTGATTGCCCTGCTGATGTTCCTTATAAGACGCAACATGCGACGCAACAGGGAAAACGGGGATAACAGGCCATGAATGCTTCACTCATTATTCTTTTTGCATTGCTGTTTTCGGCCTTTTTCTCGGGCATGGAAATGGCCTACCAGTCGGCCGGTATGCTGAGAATAACCCTGGCCAGGAAACAGCGCCGTTTTTATGCCCGGTTCATGTCAGGACTGTACAACAGATCCGCCCATTTCATGATCACCCTGCTGATCGGGAAATTCATTGCTCTGGCGGTATACGGTATTTTTATGCTGGTATGGCTCGGGCCTCCCCTCAGGGAACATATTGAATCAGGCATTCTGGTCCTGCTGGTTTTGATCATTCTCTCCTCAGTTCTCTATCTCCTGGCAGGAGAACTGCTCCCCATCCTTTTTTTCCGGGCGCGGCCCAACATTGCCATGCAGGTGTTTGCCCTCCCTACCTGGCTGATCTTTATCCTGTTCTATCCTGTTACGCTTCTGTTTATCCTGCTGGGCAGGTTCATCTCAAAATACGTGTTTCATACGGATTTTCATCTCAGGCAGCAGCAGCTGACCTTTGGCAGGCCCGAGCTCAGCTACCTGGTGAAGGAAAGTCAGTCGCCGGAAGGAGAGGAACAGGCCAGCCACGATTTCAAGATCCTGCGGAATGTCCTTGATTTTGCAGAAGTAAGGATACGTGATTGCATGATCCCACGCCCCGAGATCATTGCCGTGGAAGAAAAAACCGGGACCCGTGGGCTTCAGCAGATATTCAATGAGACGGGTTTGTCAAAAATCCTGGTTTACAAGGATTCTATCGATAATATTACCGGGTATGTCAATGTAAAGGACCTGTTCAGAAACCCCAAAACCATCAAGTCGAAGATCACTCCCATCAGCATTGTTCCCGAATCCATGCCGGCCAACAAGCTCCTGGCCGGGCTCATGAAAGAGAAGAAAAGCATTGCCGTGGTGGTGGACGAATTTGGCGGGATATCGGGACTTGTTACCGTGGAAGATATTCTGGAAGAAATATTCGGGGAGATTGAAGATGAACACGACTTCATCCGCCTGGTAGAGAAACAGATCAACGACCGGGAATACATATTTTCCGGAAGGCTCGAGATTGATTACCTGAATGAAAAATACCAGCTGGGCATTCCGGAGACAGACGATTACGATACCATTGCCGGTTTTATACTGTATCACTACGAAGATATTCCCACGCTGAACGAGACCATCCTTATTGATCGTTACGAATTCAAGATACTGAAAGTAAGCCGTACCCGCCTGGAACTGGTCAAGTTGATTCTTCATGACCAATAATGTTCCCCAGCCTGTTTTTCTTCAGGACAGAAAATGCAGAACAAATTAAATTGTGTATATTCGTACCCTGAAAATTTTGAACCTGTTAAATAGTAGTACGTTCCATGGCTGTATTAGAAAAATTGAGAAACAGGGCGGGTATTCTGCTGGCGGTGGTCATCGGACTGGCCTTGTTCGGATTCATTCTCCAGGACCTTTTCACTTCCGGCGGAAGCATTGGCCGCTCGGGAGATTTGGATATCGGGAAGATAGGCAGGCATTCCATCACATACCAGGATTATCAGAAGAAGATCGACGATCTGATGCGCATTTATCAGATCACAGGGAATACCAATATGGATGAAGCCACCCTGGAAAGCATCCGGGAGCAGACCTGGCAGCGGCTGGTCCGGGAAGAAATCCTGGAAAAGGAATATGAAAAGCTGGGCATTGATGTAACCCCTGATGAACTGTTCGAGATGATCCAGGGAGCCCGGCCGCATCCCATGATCCAGCAGCTTTTTACCGATCCGCAGACAGGAATGTTCAACCGGCAGGCGCTATTCAGTTTCCTGAGAAACATGGACATGGACCCTAACCAGAAAGCGTACTGGCTTTTCCTGGAAAATGAGCTGACTGAAGAAAGAAAATACACAAAATACACCAACCTGATCAGTAAAGGCCTGTATGTCCCCGGTAAACTGGCCGAAATAACAATACAGCGGCGCAGCAAAATGGTGGATTTCGATTACGTAACCGAGTCGTTCACTTCCGTACCTGACAGCCTGGTTACCGTTACCGCTTCCGATGTAAAAGACTATTACGAAAAGCACCGGCACAATTACCGTCAGGAAGCCACCCGTGATATCGAATACGTGGTGTTCAATGTCAAGCCCTCGAACAGTGATGTACGTGCCGTGGAAAAATGGATTGAAGAGATCAAGCCCGAATTCGAATCGGTGGAGGAAGTGGAACAGTTCATCAGTCTGAACAGCGATCAGCGATACACCGGCCGCAATTACAAGAACGGCGAATTACCTTCCACCATTAACGATTTCATGTTCCAGGCCGAACCGGGTGATGTGTATGGCCCATATTTCGAAGACGAAGCCTACAAGCTGGCCAGGCTGATGGAAATCAACTACCTGCCTGATTCGGTCAAGGCACGGCACATTCTCATTGAACCCGACAGGACAATACCTTACGAGGAAGCCATGGCCGAAGCCAGGAAAATGGCCGACAGTCTGAAAACACTGATCGAAAACGGGACCGATTTTGCCAGTCTGGCGGAAGAGTATTCGGCCGATCAGGGATCGGCCATGCTGGGGGGCAACCTGGGCTGGTTCACGGAAGGAACCATGATACAGGAGTTCAGCGATGCCTGTTTCAACGGCAGGCCGGGTGATCTGACCATTGTTGAAACCCAGTACGGAATACACCTGATTGAAATACAGGAACACGGACCGCGGGTTAAAAAGGTGAAAGTGGCCGTTCTGGCCAGGAACCTCGAACCCAGTTCAACCACCTACCAGAACGTGTACACCGACGCCAGCCGATTTGCCGCGAACCATAATACCTATGAAAAATTCAACCGCGCGGTGGAAGATGAAAACGTTACCAAAAGGATCGCAAGTGATATCCGGAAGAACGACAAAACCATAGCCGGCCTGGCAAATCCCAGGCCTCTGATCCGTGCAGCATTCCAGACCGATGAGGAGAAAATTATTCTGGATGTAAACAATCAGGCTGTATTTGAACTGGATGACCAGTTCGTAGTGGGATTTGTAACCAGAGCACGGAAGGAAGGATTCACTCCCCTGGAAGATGTACGCAGTGAAATTGAATTTAATGTCAGGAAACAAAAGAAGGCAAAGATTATCACAGAAAGGATGCAGGAAGCACTGGAAGGATCACAGAATATCACTGATCTGGCCGGCAGGCTGGGAACAACGGTAAAAGAAGCCACCGGCATTACGTTCGCTTCCTTTTCCATACCCGGAGGTGGCATTGAACCGGCTGTTATTGCCACAGCTATTGAAACGGAAGAAGGAGAAATGTCCGGTCCGGTTACCGGGAACAACGGCGTGTACGTGTTGGAGGTGAAGAATGTGGTGGATGCTTCAGGAATCGATCTGGCCACCAATAAGAACCAGCTGATGCGGAGTTACCAGACCAGGGCCTCCTATGAGGTGTTTGAAGCCCTGAAAGAGATTACAGGCGTGAAAGACAACCGTTACAAATACTTCTAATACAGGGATATAACCCCGGGGGTTATCCCCCTCAAAGCAAAACATTAAAAAAGAGGGGCAAACGCCCCTCTTTTTTTCAGCATTGCCGGATTACCGGCAAACAAGAACAACCCCCCTGTTGTCCTTTATCCTGCCCCTTCAATCCACATTGTCGTGCAAGTAGGAATTGTTGGGGTTCAGCTTGATCTCTTCCTTTTCATCTTCAGAAAGAGAATATCGTGATACTTTGGCGCTCGCTGATGATTCACGGTTTTCCAGCTGTATTTTTTTCCTGATATAGGCAGGTTCATTTTCCAGCTCATCGATATTATTCTGCATGCTGGCCGGATTGTTCTTATCGTTCAGCAGGGACTGGGATTGTTTTAGCTTTTTGATCCTTTCCGCTGATTTTCTGACTTCTCCGGGTATCTCCTCTTCATCATCCACCACCCGTACATTGTTTTCTTTCCGAACTGCGGCCGGATAATTGAATTCGATACTCCGCTGGGTAAACCGCTGCATATTCTCCGGACGTTCTCCTTTTTTTCTGTCACGTATGGTAAAAACCGTTTCATCGCCGGGAGCCAGGTTCTTTTTCTCTTCCAGAATAACCACATCGGTAGGATTTTTTCTGACATACAGTTCGGGAATGCTGTTGGCCTCGAATCCTGTGGCAATAATGGTAATCTGCACGGCATCCCCCAGCGACGGGTCAATACAGGTTCCCCAGATAACCTGGGCCTGTTTGTCAATGCTGGCGGTTACGTAATCGGTAATCTCTCCTACCTCGTCCATACTGATCTCATCTTCGCCCGATGTAATATTCAGGAGCACGTTCCTGGCGCCCGTAATATCGTTGTTGTTCAGAAGGGGTGAGCTGACGGCTTCCTGAATGGATTTGATAGCCCGGTCCTGGCCGGAAGCCATTCCCGAACCCATAATGGCCACGCCGCTGTTGGTCATGACTGTTTCCACATCGGCAAAATCGACATTGATGTAGCCGTGTACGGTAATGATCTCGGCAATCCCCCGGGCTGCTCTGGCCAGCACATCGTCGGCCCGGGCAAAAGCCTGGGAAAGCTTCAGATCGCCGTAAATCTCACGCAGTTTTTCATTGTTGATCACCAGGAGGGAATCCACATGGGGACGCAGTTCATTGATCCCTTCAATGGCCTGTTGGATGCGCGTATGTCCCTCAAAACGGAACGGAATGGTCACAATGGCCACCGTAAGGATCCCGGCCTCGCGGGTAGCTTTGGCAATTACCGGGGCCGCGCCGGTACCGGTTCCCCCTCCCATTCCGGCAGTAACGAAAACCATACGGGTATTCGATCCGAGGGCTTCCATCACGTCGTCAATATTTTCCAGGGCGGCCTGGCGTCCAATTTCGGGTTTGTTGCCGGCCCCTCTTCCTTCGGTAAGGAATTCTCCGATCTGGATTTTTACAGGGACCGGACTGTTCAGTAGAGCCTGGGCATCGGTATTGCACACCACAAAATCCACATCCTTGATCCCCTGACGGTACATGTGGTTCACCGCGTTGTTTCCGCCACCTCCAATCCCGATCACTTTGATGATGGAAGACTTGTTGTGGGGAAGATCAAAATTCATTAATTCTTCGGCCATGGTTATTCATTTTTTCGGGGGGTTCTTCAAAACATTGCTGGTTACATGCTGGCGCCTTTTTCCTCGAACATATCGGTAAAGGCGTTCTTCAGAGTTTCTATCAATCCTTTTCTGACGGGAGTTTCCTCTCCGGTTTCATCCTCTTTGGTTTCTTCTTCCGTCATCCGGCTCCTTTGCTGTTGCTGTTCCAGGATTTCATACCCTTTCAGCACCAGACCCACACTGGTGGAATACATTGGCTGGTTGACTTCCTGGTCGGCATCGCCTGCCAGCTGTTCGTTGGGAAGCCCCACTCTGACATCCAGGCCGGTACGGAACTTCACCAGCTGAGGCAGGTGTCTCAGAAGGGCACCGCCACCGGTAAGCACTATTCCTGCAGCCAGCTTATCAAGATAACCCGAACTTTCTATTTCAAAAGTTACGGCATCGATGATCTCTTCCATTCTCGACTGGATAATATAGGCCAGACTTTTAAAGGAGACCTCCTTGGGTTCCCTGCCGCTGATTCCCGGGATGGTGACCACCTTGTCATCCTGGGCAATATCGCCAAGAGCCGATCCGAACTGCATTTTCAGGGATTCAGCCTGACGCAACAGGATGGAACAGCCCTCCTTGATATCGTTTGTCACCACATTTCCGCCAAAGGGGATTACGGCCGTATGCCTGATCACATTGTCATAGTACACGGCGATATCGGTCGTTCCCCCCCCGATATCCACCAGGGCCACACCGGCTTCTTTCTCGTCATCGGTCAGTACCGCCTCGGCAGAGGCCAGAGGCTCCAGGACCAGCTGGTAAATATCCAGGCCCACCTTTCGTACGCACTTCTCAATATTCCTCGCAGAAGCGGTTTGTCCGATCACAATATGGAAATTTCCTTCCAGCCTGTGACCCGACATTCCTACGGGATTTTTCACACCAGTTTCATTATCCACGATGAAATCCTGGGGAAGTACATGGATAATCTCCTCACCCACATCCACATGGATTTTCCGCATATCATCAATCAGGGCTATGATATCCTCCCGGCTGATCTCTTCCTGGTCGGGATCACGGTTGATGTATCCCCGGTTGCGCACACTGCGGATGTGCTGTCCGGCAATACCCACAAATACATTCCCGAATTTGACGCCCGATTTGGCCTGGGCTTCTTCCACCACCGTACGGATGGCATGTACGGTTTCCTCAATATTGAGGACCACTCCCCTTTTTACTCCTTTCGAGGGAGTTTTGGCCATGCCCAGCACATCGAGTTTTCCCTGTTCGTTTTTCCTCCCGACAATGGCCACAATTTTTGTTGTGCCAATGTCAATGGCGGCTACACAGTCGTTTTTTCTATTGCTCATAATATTATTTTTTTGTGCAGATTACCTGATCTTTATATTTCAAATTGATCCATTCATATTGATTCCAACCCACACGGCTGAAACCTTCCCTGTAAAGCACCATCAGCTTGTGCAGCTTACCGCGATAATTTTCCAGTGATCCCAGCATAATCATGTGGGCCCCGACCCGCGGCACAAGTTCCACTTCCAGATCAGGCCGGATATACACCTGTTCAAACTGGGCGCTCCAGAATTCATCTTCGGCAATGAACAAAGCCATGTCATACAACCGGCGGTACCAGGAAGCGTTCTTCAGCGAATCAACCAGAGTGGCCGAACGTACAGTACCGGGGTCGGGCAGATGACCGTTGCAGACCAGTGTATGGGCGGGTTTGATATTCCCGCAGGGCACCAGGAAACCTTCCCGGTCAAGATACATACTCTTTTGTGAGGGATAAATCAGCCGAAGTACCGGTTTACGCTGGGTGATCTCTACCCTGAGTACTCCCTCGGAAGTGGTATAGGCTTCCGCCTTTCTGACAAAAGGATGTGTTTCCACTCTTTTTTCAATATCGTGGGTATTGATCAGGCTGAGAGAAGCACCGAGCAGGCCGGTTTGTTCGTTCAGCAACTTCTCACCGATCTCCCTGCGTTCCACAAAGCGTAGCTCTACACTGTCTTTCACCATGACCCGCAATACCTGGCAGGGGATTTCCCTTTCATAGGCCGATACGGCAGACATCACCTGCAGGGCGTATGCCAGGAGGCCAAGCCAGAATATCCAGTACCGTATTTTTTTCCAGATCCTTTGCATCATGACAGTTCAAACCGTTTCTGCAACCACTTTTTTATATCCGTTACCCGGGTGTCAATATCTCCGGCACCCAGGGTAAGCAACACATCCAGATCGAGTGGCTCCAGGGCAGGGATAATTTCCTCTTTTTTGCAACGAATTACGGCATCCGGTTTTCGCATGTGCTGCCTGATGGTATCGGCGGTGACACCGGGCAGAGGCTCTTCCCGTGCCGGGTATATATCCACCAGGATGCAGGTGTCCAGCAAATCCAGGCTTCGGGCAAAATCCACTGCAAAGTCGCGTGTACGGGTGTACAGGTGCGGCTGGAAAATGCCTGTTATTTTCCTGCCGGGAAACGAATCCCTTACCGCTTCGATGCAGGCTTTCAGTTCTTCGGGATGATGTGCGTAATCATCCATATACACCACTTCAGCGGTACGTATATGAAAATCGAATCTTCTCTTCACCCCCTCGAACGATTCCAGACCGCTTCGCAATTCATCCGTTCCCGCCCCCAGCAACCAGGCCACAGCTGCCGAAGCCACGGCATTTTCCAGGCCAGCCTTCCCCAGATTAGCGGACTTCAGACAAGGGATCCGACCTTCGGGTGTTTTCAGGTCGAAACTCCACATCCCTTTCCTGTACTCCCGGTTTTCCGGTGTGAAATCGGCATCCTCTTTTACGCTGTAGGTATACTTTCTGATCTCTTCGGGACATTCTACCGGCAACCCTTTTTTGATCAACAGGATTCCCCCGGGTGGAAGGTGGGACACAAATTCATTAAAAGCCTGTTGCAGATGCCTGTGGTCTCCATAGATATCAAGGTGATCGGCATCCAGAGAGGTAACCACGGCATGGGTAGGGTACAGCCGGAGAAAGGAGCGGTCGAACTCATCGGCTTCCAGCACGAACCAGGGATTTTGCCCGGTCATGATCAGGTTGCTGCCGTAATTTTTTGATATCCCGCCCAGGAATGCAGTGCAACCGTTTTCTGTCGTGGCCAGCAGATGGGCCACCAGGGTTGACACCGAGGTTTTTCCATGGGTCCCGGCCACAGCCACCGAGGGTCTTCCCTTGCTAACCTCCCCCAGCAGCTCGGCTCTTTTCATGAGGCGGAAGCCGGCCTTTTTGAAATAGTTCAGTTCGGCATGGGCGCCTGGCAGGGCAGGAGTGTACACTACCAGGGTGTTTTTCTTATCCCTGAATGACTGCGGGATCAGGGCCGGATCGTCGGAATAATGTACCGGAATACCTTCCCCGGTCAGTTCCATGGTCAATGGAGTACAGGTTCTGTCGTAGCCTGCCACTTTTTTCCCCAGGCGGTGCATGTAACGTGCCAGAGCGCTCATCCCGATACCTCCCGCACCAAGGAAATACAATCGTTGTATTTGGTTCAGGTCGATCACTCCTTTTCTGTTTTGAACAGTTTCAATACTTCTTCGGCAATCTGCCGGGCCGCTTCGGGCCGGGCCATTCCCTTTATGTTCGCAGCCAGTTCCTCACGTGCCTCCCTGTCGGCCAGCAGGCCCAGGCATGATTTGATCAGGGTCTGCTCAGCTTCGGCATCGGCGACCATTCTGGCCGCTTTTCTGTTTACCAGGGCCATGGCATTGTGTGTCTGATGATCACCGGCCACGTTGGGTGAGGGAACCAGAATAACGGGTTTCCCGGCCAGGCAAAGTTCCGAAAGGGTTCCCGCCCCGGCTCGGGAAACGATCAGTCCGGCCACGGCATAGGCCAGATCCATCCGGGCAATGAAATCGGTAACCACTATTCCTGCCGGCAATTCTTTTCCAATTTCTTTACGTACAGTATCCAGATACAGGCTCCCCGTCTGCCAGAGCAGCTGGTATCCCGCATCCAGCA
>DQWH01000060.1 GCA_011042635.1 Bacteroidota bacterium
GAGCGACATGCTTTTTTGAGGGGCAAAAAAGCATGCAAAAAACCCTTCGGCTGCTGATGCTTTTATGGAAAAACTACGTAGAATACTACGTTGGAAACTACGTAGATAAATACGTTGCAAACTACGTAGAATGCGGTGCATCGAACAAAAGATGAACTTTCATTGTTATAAACAACAGGAACAAAGCGTTACCATTCAAGGGGGCTACCTTTTCTTTATCACCATAAAACCTGGAAAAATGAAAGCAACGAAACAACTGAAAGAAGAACATGAAGGCATAAAAATCATGCTTTCTGTTATGGAAAAGATCGCCAGTAACCTGGAAAGGGCGGAGAACTGAACCGGGACCATTTTACCGGGATCCCTGGCTTCCTGAAAGGATTGGCCGATCAGTGCCACCACAGGAAGGAAGAAGATCACCTGTTCCCGTCCATGGTGGAACGGGGTATGCCCGAAGAAGGCGGCCCTGTGGGGATCATGCTTCACGAGCACCGGCTTGGCAGGGAATATATCGCTGTCATGCGCAGTACCTTTGAGGAATGGAAGGAAGAGAGCCTGTCAGCTGCAGACCGGATCATTTCGGCTGTCAGAAGTTATGTGCAACTGCTCCGGAACCATATTGAAAAGGAAAACAATATTTTTTTCAGTATGGCCGATCAGGTGCTGGATGAAGAGGAACAGCAGCATATGACAGAGGACTTCGAAAAACTGGAGGAGGAAAAAATAGAACCCGGAAAGCATGAAGAATACCACCATTTTCTGAAGGAAATGAAAGAACCCTGTCTCCCATAAAATCACTCCCCTGTCTTGCTGTTCATAAATTATGATATTTTTACTTAGTATTGACAATGAAATATCCCACCCCAGACGGCAGCTACACACCGGTGATGGAAGTGATCATGAACAGGCCGTAATTGCCGGCATGGATATTGAAACGTGTTGCAAACAATTTAGGTTTTATTTTGTTTAGCTTATGAATGAGAACATGGCCTGTCATATTCCTGTTGTTGATCCTGCCACTGAGCCAACTTAGACTCAGCGTGGGAACGCATTATTGCGGCGGACAGGCTGTGTCGAGTCGCATTATGGTGGGCGGGGATCTGCCGGGTTGCGGCATGAAAACCACCGGCGAGCCCTGTTGCCCGCCGGATGACTCCGGGGTGGGTTTCAGCCCTGTTCTCTGCTGTAAAGACCACATTGATACCCCGGCAACTACTGACGAGTATATCACGGAGGCCACGTTTCAATTTGTGAATCCTGGTTTTGCCGGGGGCGATGTTTCTCCGGTGGCTTACCCGAATATTCCTGACAAACCGGCTCTTACACTACAAGCAGGCCGTTCGCCTCCTCCGGTGAAAAAGAGCATGCAGGTATATTTGCAGACTTTCCTCCTCTGAATGAGGTATGATATGATGCAGCCGTTCTGCTGACTGACGCACGGCTGTGGATGTTTATTTCATCTGATCGTTTCATTCAATTACATTTTATCATATGCTGAACAAAATTATCCGGTTCTTTCTGGAGAATAAGCTGGTGACCGTGCTGATCCTGGCCGGCTTTGTTGCCTGGGGCATTTTAACGGCTCCCTTCGGCTGGGATCTGGGTGGTTTGCCGTCCGATCCCGTTCCGGTGGATGCTATTCCCGATATTGGTGAAAACCAGCAGATTGTTTTTACCGAATGGCCGGGTCGCTCACCACAGGATATCGAAGACCAGATCACCTATCCGCTTACCACCTATCTGCTGGGGATCCCCGGGGTCAAATCTGTCCGCAGCACGTCAGCCTTCGGATTTTCAAGCATTTATATCATTTTCGACGACAGGGTAGAGTTTTACTGGTCGCGCTCCCGGGTTCTCGAAAAACTGAATTCCCTGCCCGCCGGTTCACTGCCCGAAGGGGTTCAGCCTGCACTGGGTCCCGATGCCACGGCTCTGGGTCAGGTGTTCTGGTACACCCTGGAAGGACGTGATCCGGACGGAAACCCGGCCGGCGGCTGGGACCTGCACGAAATACGTGCAGTACAGGATTTCTATGTGAAATACGGTCTGAACACGGCAGAGGGTGTTTCGGAGGTGGCCTCCGTGGGAGGTTTTGTGCAGGAATACCAGGTGGATGTGAATCCCGATGCACTGAAGGCTTACGATATTCCCCTTCAGGATGTGGTGGCGGCCGTTAAGAAATCGAACCGTGATGCAGGGGCACGGACGGTGGAGATCAACCGGGCGGAATATCTGGTGAGGGGACTGGGGTATATCAAAAGTGCCGAAGACCTTGAAAAGACGGTGGTAGCCCTTCGTAACCAGGTGCCGGTCCGTATCAAAGACATTGCCAGGGTTACCCTGGGACCGTCAACCCGCCGGGGAGCGCTGGATAAGGACGGTGCCGAGGTGGTGGGCGGTGTAGTGGTGGCACGGTACGGATCCAATCCGATGCAGGTGATCAACAACGTAAAGGAAAAGATCGAAGAAATTACGCCGGGTCTTCCTGTCAGGGTGCTGCCAAACGGAGTGGAAAGCCGGCTCACCATCGTACCGTTTTATGACCGTACCCAGCTGATCAACGAAACCCTGGGAACGCTTGAAGAAGCCCTGTCGCTGCAGGTACTGATCACCATACTGGTGATCATTGTGATGATATACCACCTCAGGGCTTCGGTGCTTATTTCAGCCCTGTTGCCCGTTTCTATCCTGATGGTTTTTGTTGCCATGCGTTATTCCGGGGTGGATGCCAATATCGTGGCTCTTTCCGGGATCGCCATCGCCATCGGTACCATGGTCGATCTGGGGATCATTCTTTCCGAAAACATCATAAAACATATGAAGGAAGCCCCGCCGGACCAGAAAATGATGGAAACCGTTTACCGGGGTGCTACTGAGGTGGCTACCGCCATTGTGACGGCGGTTTCCACCACCATTGTGAGCTTCATTCCTGTTTTTACCCTGCAGGCTGCCGAAGGAAAGCTGTTCGGACCGCTGGCATTCACAAAGACCTTTGCCCTGGTGGCTGCCATGCTGGTGGCTCTCCTGATCATGCCGGCTTTTGCTCACTGGCTTTTCGGAGCACGGATCAGGAACCGGACTACCGGCTTGGTGATCAATGGCAGTATGATGTTAGCAGGTGTGCTATCGGTGATATTCGGCATGTACTGGGGCGGTGTCATTCTGATCTTCTTCGGAGCGGCAGGTATACTTAAGATCCGGTTCCTGAAAGAAGGGAAAACGGCAACAGGTCTGTGGGAACGTATGCTTGATCAGTCGGGATTGTTCATTGCCGGGCTGGGCGTTGTGTATCTGCTGGCCGTTTACTGGATGCCTCTGGGTGCAGGGAAAAGCCTGTTCATCAATCTTTTGTTTGTGGGACTGATGATGGGGGTTATTCTGGGATTTTTCCGGCTGCTGGAATACTATTACAGGCCGGTGCTGGAATGGTGCCTGAACCACAAGGGGGTATTTCTATCGGTTCCGGCTATTCTGATCGTGTGGGGACTGGTTATCTGGATAGGCTTCCATACGGTGTTCGGTTTTGTGGCAAAGGGGTTCGACAGGGTGGGATGGAATATACGGACCACCGGCCTGTGGACGGCAATGGCTCACGCCTTTCCCGGCACCGGTAAGGAATTTATGCCCTCGCTCGACGAAGGGAGTTTTTTGCTGATGCCTACTTCCATGCCCCATTCGGGAATGGAATATAACCGGGAAGTGCTGGCACAGCTGGACAGGAGGGTAGCCGCTATTCCTGAAGTGGAGCTCGTCGTGGGGAAGCTGGGCAGGGTGGAGTCGGCCCTGGACCCTGCGCCCATTTCCATGTTCGAGAATGTGATCCACTACAAACCCGAGTACCTGCTGAATGAGCACGGGCGCCGCCTGAGGTTCAAAACCGATGGAAACGGCCGGTTTATTTTAACCTCGGGCGATACATTAACAAATGCCGAAGCCCTCGAACGGAATGTGCCACGTGACCAGCTTATCCCGCACCGCCGGGGTAACTATTTCCGTAACTGGAGGCCTCATATCGGCTCGCCCGACGATATCTGGGACGAGATTGTAAGGGTAACACGCATTCCCGGGGTTACGTCGGCTCCCAGGCTGCAGCCCATTGAAACGCGGCTGGTGATGCTTCAAACCGGCATGCGGGCCCCGATGGGGATCAAAGTATTCGGTCCCGACCTCCCAACCATTGAAAATTTCGGGATGCAGCTTGAAGAGATACTCAAAGAAGTCCCATCGGTCAAGTCAGAAGCTGTTTTTGCCGACCGGGTGGTGGGTAAACCTTACATCCACCTGAACATTGACCGGGATGAGATTGCCAGGTACGGCCTGCATGTGGAAGACGTTCAGCAGGTTATTGAAACGGCCATCGGAGGCATGAAAATCACTTCTACTGTGGAAGGCCGCGAGCGTTTTCCCGTAAGGGTTCGTTATCCGCGTGAAATGCGAGAGGACCCGGAAATGATGAAAAGGATATTCGTTCCTGCCCCCACCGGAGCACAGATACCCCTCGGACAGATAACGGATGTGGAATATGTGCGCGGACCCCAGGCCATCAGAAGCGAAGGAACTTTCCCGGTGGGGTATGTGCTGTTTGATAAAAGGGAAGGCTATGCCGAAGTGAAGGTGGTGAACGATGCCCGTGAAGCCATACAGGCCAGGATTAACTCGGGAGAGCTGACAGTTCCCGGGCGGGTTAGTTACAAATTTTCGGGAAGTTACGAAAACCAGGTACGGGCCGAGAAACGCCTGTCAGTTGTCATACCGCTGGTGCTTGTCATTGTCTTTCTGATCCTGTATTTCCAGTTCCGCTCGGCAATCACTTCCCTGATGATCTTTACAGGCGTTGCCATGGCTTTCAGCGGGGGATTTCTGATGATCTGGCTGTACGGCCAGAGCTGGTTTGCCGATTTCTCCCTGTTCGGAACCAACCTGCGCGATCTTTTCATGATGCATCCGGTGAACCTTAGTGTGGCTGTATGGGTGGGGTTTATTGCCCTGTTCGGTCTGGCTACCGACGACGGTGTACTGATGGGAACATACTTGGATCAGAGTTTTGCACGTAACCAGACACGCAACCTGCATGAGGTGCGTGCGGCGGTGGTGCAGGCCGGTCTCAGAAGGATCAGGCCGGCGGTTATGACCTCTTCCACCACCATTATCGCTTTGTTGCCCATCCTGACATCCACCGGACGAGGCGCCGACATTATGATTCCTATGGCTATACCGGCTTTCGGGGGTATGCTGGTAGCGGCCGTTACCTATTTTATTGTTCCTGTGCTTTACTCATGGAGAGAAGAATGGAAACTCAAAAACAGGCTGACATGAAAAGGACGTACCTGATTATGATATTCATGATGGCGGTTACCGGCGGAGGTTTTTCCCAGACCCTGGATGAATATTTCCAGAGTGCCGCAGAAAACAATCCTGGCGTCCGGGCTGCCTACAGCCGGTTCGAAGCAGCCCTTCAGCAGGTGCCGCAGGCCGGTGCACTGCCCGACCCGGTGGTTTCATTCGGATATTTCATATCACCGGCTGAAACCCGGCTGGGGCCCCAGAGGGCAAAGTTTTCGCTTACGCAGATGTTTCCCTGGTTCGGAACGCTGAAAGCACGCGGTGAGGTGGCCGCCCTGCAGGCCGAAGCAAGGTACCAGGAATTCCTGAATATACGGAACCGTCTTTTTTACCAGGTGGCTTCGGCGTATTATCCGTTGTATGAGATAAACCGGTGGAAAGCCCTTGAGCAGGAAAATATCAGGATCCTTCGTTCACTTAAAAACATGGCCTCCCGTCAATTTGAAAATGGAACGGGCTCTATGACCGATGTGCTGCGGGTTGACCTGATGCTGAATGAAGCGAATACCCATTTGCAGATCCTGAACGACAGGGAAAAACCGCTGCTTGTATCATTCAGCAACCTGCTGGGCCAGGAGGCATCTGAACCGGTGCAGGTGGTTGATTCTCTCCGGGCGGAAAGGATGGCTTTATACATCGGGAGAGATACCCTGCTGCAAAGGAATCCGGTTCTGGCAGGCCTGGATCTGAACATCCGGACACAACGGGCAGGCAGGGAAGTGGCCCGGAAGAAAGGTTTGCCCGGTGTGGGGATCGGCCTCGATTATGTGGTGGTGGGTCAGCCTGCCGGAATGTCATTTGCCGGGAACGGCAGGGATGTGGTGATGCCCATGATCTCGGTAAGCATACCCCTGTTCAGGAAAAAATACAGGGCAGCCGAACAGGAAGCCCGGCTGCTGGAGGTAAGTTTTACCCTGCAGAAAGAGAATGTGTTCAGGGAGCTCTTATCGGAATACGAACAGACCCTGTTTGATCTGAAACAGCAGTACCGGCTTGTAAGGCTTTACGAAGAACAGATCACAACCACCCGACAATCCCTGTCACTGCTTCTGTCCGCATATAGGAATTCGGGCCGGGAATTTGAAGAAGTACTGCGAATGCAGCAGCAGCAGCTTCAATATGAAAAGAGCCTGACGACAGCCCTCGTTGCATTTCATATAGCTCAGGCGAAAATCGATTATTTAACGGCAGAAATACCCATTTCCCATGAAAACGAATAGATTGATTATTGTTACCGCCGTGGTGGCGCTGGCAGCCGGATTGGCAGCCGGTCTGCTTATTTTCGGAGGGGCATCGGGAACAAGCGGCGAAGAACAGGTAGAGGTACAGAAAAAAACAGGTCTTCATACCACCTGGACCTGTTCTATGCATCCGCAGATCAGGCAAAGCGAACCCGGTGACTGCCCTATCTGCGGAATGGACCTGATCCCGGTGGAGGAGGCAGGCAATGAGGTTATGGATCCGGCGGCCATTGGCATGTCGGAAACAGCTATGCATCTGAGTAATGTACGTACCGTTCCTGTGCAGAAAACAGAACCGGTTAAAACGGTGCGCCTTTATGGCCGGGTAGATACCGATGAGAGCCTGGTTGCTACCCAGCCGGCGCATATCCCGGGCCGGATCGAGAAGCTGATGGTATCTTTTACCGGCGAATATATCCGGAAAGGCCAGGTGCTGGCCCGGGTGTACTCACCCGATCTGGTGACTGCCCAGGAAGAGCTTCTGGAGGCGGAAAAACTCAGGGATACGCATCCTGCGTTGTTTGCCGCAGCAAAAGAAAAACTGGAAAGCTGGAAAATTCCGGAAAGCCGGATCGATCAGATCCTGCAATCGGGGATACCTCAGAATGAGTTTGATATACAGGCCGACCGCACCGGCTTTGTCACGGAACGTCTGGTGACTGTGGGCGATTATGTTGGCCGGGGCGAACCATTGTATCAAATAGTCGACCTGTCCCGTGTATGGGTATGGTTCGATGTGTATGAACAGGACCTGGTATGGATAAATCGCGGTGACCCGTTGAGCTTTACGGTGCAGTCGCTGCCCGGGGAATCTTTTCAGGGATCTATATCTTACATAGATCCAGTTATTGATCCCGAAACCAGGGTGGCCCGGATTCGGGCGCAGGTGGCAAACGATGATCTGAGGCTGAAACCCGGCATGTTCGTTTCGGGCCGGGTGGAAGCCCGTCTGGCAGAAAGTGCCGGTCTACTTTCCGTTCCCAGAACAGCGGTGATGTGGACGGGAAAACGATCGCTGGTTTATGTGAAATTCGTTTTAGGAAACGGCGTGAGCTTTACCATGCGTGAGGTAATTCTCGGTCCTGCACTGGATGACCTGTACCTGATCAAGAGCGGGCTGAAGGAAGGAGAAGAGGTTGTCGTGAGCGGCACCTTCAGCATTGATGCCGCCGCACAACTGGCAGGCAAACCGAGTATGATGTCGCGTCAGGAAGCAAAAACGATGGAAGTTCCTCAGGCTTTCCGCCGGCAGATTACTTCTGCAGCGCAGGTTTATTTTGATGTAAAGAATGCCCTGGTGAACAATCTGCCTCACAATGCCCGCCAGGCAGCAGGAAAGCTGGTCGGTTTGCTGGAGGAAGTTGGAACGGAACGGCTGGAAGAAGATGCCCGCCGGCAATGGTCGGAGCTTTTTGGTAAACTGTCGGGTATTGCCGCGCTCATGGCGGCCACAGATGAAATTGAGGAACAGCGCAGGCATTTCAATATGCTCTCGGAAAGCATTCTGGAAATGACAGAACGGTTCGGACTGGAAACCGATACGGTTTACTGGCTGTATTGCCCTATGGCTTTTGACAACACAGGCGCTTACTGGCTGAGTGAAACGGGGGAGGTGCTCAATCCTTACTTCGGCGAAAGAATGCTTCGCTGCGGTGAGGTGATTGAAACATACTTCAGGGATGTCCCGGTGTATGTAAAAGAGAATGCCTACCGCGGCCAACCTGCTACGGGCCACAATCATTAACATAATCTCAATATATATAATAATCAATATTCCATAATTCAGTATTCACTTTTAAAACTTAAAAAAATGAAAACGAGAACTTTGTTTCTTACAGTGTTTTTCCTGGTGGAAACATCGGCACTTATTGCCCAGGAAAGAACGGAAAAATTTGAAGTGAAAGGGAACTGCGGGATGTGTGAAACCCGCATTGAGAAAGCTGCCGGATCGGTGGAAGGTGTCTGTTCCGCCGACTGGATCCAGGAATCTAAAATGCTGGAGCTGACGTTTGATCCTGCCAGGACCAGTCTGGATGATATCCAGAAAGCCATTGCCGCAGTGGGGCATGACACCCCTTTGTACAGAGCAAAGAATGAGGTGTACAAAAATTTGCCGACCTGCTGTAAATATAAACGTTCGGTCCCGGAGAAAAAAAACGGGGAAAAGTAATTTCCTGATCACTGAAAGTTTGCGGAAAGAGGCTGTCTCAAAAGGGCAGCCTTTTTTATTTAATTACGAATAGTTGATAAAATTGGCTGATTTGTTAATAAAGAAAAAGAAGGGGGATGCCTCCCCCTCCAAAACCTTCAAGTTTAGTAACTTGAAGCATGCAAAAATCTAATAGATCAAAGGTAGTCTTTAAAGATTACAATGTCAACCAAAACATGCTTCTTCCGCCTTCCTTAGAAGAGCTGATCGAAGCCAAGTCATCCGGTACGTATTGTAAACCAAGTCATTGACGGTTTAAACATTGAGCCCTTACTTAGTAAGTATAAAGGTGGAGGGACATCGAGTTATCATCCCCGTTTACTACTAAAAGTGGTTGTTTATGGGTATTTGACGAACCTGTATTCCAGTCGTAAGATGGAACAGGCACTAAAGGAGAACATCCATTTTATGTGGTTAAGCGGGATGAGTTACCCGGATCATAACACGATCAATCGTTTTCGCAGTGAACGACTGCAAGGGGTATTAAAAGAGGTTTTCAGTCAGGTTGTTCATTTTTTGGCCGAGAACGGTTATGTTACCTTGAAAGAGATTTACCTGGATGGGACCAAGCTCGAAGCCAATGCCAACCGGTACACCTTTGTCTGGGGTCGGGGATTACGAAGCAGCCGGGAGCGTATTGGGAAACAATTAAAGGAACTATGGAGTTATGCGGAAAGGGTGGCTCGGGAGGAGCTGGCCGATACAGGAGAGGATAGTTTTGAGCAGATTAATCCGCAGAAGGTCAAAGAAGTGATTGAGCAGATCGATCAGGCCCTGAAAGGCAGAAAGGTGGACAAAAAAGTGAGACAAAAGCTGAAGTATGCCCGGAAACGATGGCCGGAGAATCTTGAAAAATATGAACAACTCGAGCAACAAATGGTTAAGCGCAACAGTTTTTCAAAGACTGATCCGGATGCTACGTTTATGCGAATGAAAGAGGACCATATGCGCAACGGCCAGTTAAAACCGGGATATAACTGGCAGATCTCGACACAGAACCAATATATTCTGGGCTATACCCTTCACCAGACACCTAATGATACCACGACTCTTGCCGAACATATCAACCAGTTTGAACAACATCTTGGTGTAAAGCCACAGGCAGTGGTGGCAGATGCGGGATACGGATCGGAAGAAAACTATACATTCCTGGAATACAAAAGGATCGAGCCATATGTGAAGTACAATTATTTTCATAAAGAACAAAGTAAAAAATGGAAAGAGGATCCTTCCAGAATCGATAACCTTTATTACAATGAAGAAAAGGACTGTTTTTACTGTCCAATGGGGCAGTCAATGACCTTTGTGAAAGAATTTGAGACTACCACAGATAATGGATTTAAACAGACCAAACGGGTTTACCAGGCTGAAAACTGTTCGGGTTGCCCCATGAGAGGTCCCTGTCATAAAGGAAAATCTAACCGCAAAATCGAGGTGAATCTGGCGCTGATGCGTTACAAAAAAAAGGTCAGGGAACTGCTCAACAGTGAGCAAGGACTTTATTACCGTAGTAAGCGACCGGTGGAACCTGAAGCGGTCTTTGGTATGATCAAAAACAACCGACACTATCGAAGATTTTTACTTCGTGGGCTGGATAAAGTTGAAATTGAGGCCGGATTACTCTGCCTGGCTCATAACATCAAGAAAATGGCAGGTTAAGATGGGAGTTATTCCTTTTTCTTTTTTTTGTGACAAACAATCCTGAAAAACTTATTTTCCTGAAGTAGCAATAAATAACTCCATAATAAAAAAGAAGCCGCCTCAAATATGCTTTTGAGACAGCCTCTTTCTGGTTGATCTCAGAATGAAAATGAGTAATTATTGCCTGACCTGAAAATTTAAAAAGAAAGAGAGTATTCTGATATTTCCCTGCCATGATTTTGACATAATAAGCATAATAAGGAAATATAACAGGATTTGTCAGGGCATAGGGAAAACCTTCAGGCCGTATTTCGTTCCTGACTGTTGTTCTGCCGGTTCTTTGCCGTTCTCAGCCTGATTGTTTTACCTTCTCGATGCCCGGCTGCCGCCTCCGAACAGGATACCGGCACCCAGCACAAAACCGAAATCATACCAGCCCCCGTTGTTATGTACCTCATAGAGGCTGATCTTGTCAGTAAACAGACTGATCACGAAAGTGACGGGAGAAATGATCCCGTGCCACAGCCCCATCAGGAATCCGGATATTTCCATGTCGGAAGGGGAGGGAGTTCCTTTCACGGTGTTGGGGCCGGCTGTACAGGCTGCCAGACACAACAGCACAAGTGCCAGTGAGAGCATGATGAGGTGATTCTTTTTCATGACGCTTTTTTTTAAGTATATGTAAATATATATAATAAAGCTTTCCTTCCGGTATGCTCCCGTGAATAAATCTTTAGATTTATCATCTCTCTGTAACCGGTCTTTTTTTAAATTCATTCATCATTCTCCTCCACGGAGCTTTTTCATTTTCATTATATTTGTATTTCCTGAAAAAAAAGCTGCATCATGAGAAGAAGCCCGGCGGCGCTCGTTTATTACATCATCCTGCTGATCCTCTCGGTTGGTTATGTGGCGTATCGGATTTCGGTGATTTCTCCCGACCAAAGCAAACCACATGTCAGAGCCATTGCCGGGGTGCTTGATCTGCGCGAACAGGATTTGCGTGAACAGGTCGTACCCCTAAGGGGGGAATTTGAATTTTACTGGTCGGAATTGCTTGAACCTGCCGACTTTGCCGCCGGATCGCCCCCTATGACAGGTTATATGGAAGTTCCAGGCCTATGGAACGGATATAAGGTGAATGGAAAGAAACTTTCGGGTATGGGGTATGCCACCTTCCGGCTGCTTATTCTGGTCCCTGAAACAGGATATTACCAGGTGAATATCCGTGAACTGGACACGGCATACCGCCTGTGGATCAACAACTCGGAAACGGGATCAGGAAAGGTGGGGACTGTTCCCGAAGAAATGAAACCAGACTGGACCCGGCAGGAGCTGGCTTTCTTTTCCCGTTCGGATACCCTGGAAATGATCCTTCAGATATCCAATTTCCATCACAGAAAAGGTGGTCCGGAAGAACCCATTTATTTCGGTAAAGCCGATGTGATAAAACGCAGGAAAGTGGTGTCTGCCTTATCGGAAACTTTTGTTCTGGGATTCCTGTTGCTGACCGTGGTATTTCATCTCGGCCTGTATTTCTTCAGAATGAAAGACCGGGCGGATCTCTATTTTTCATTACTCGCACTGGTGATCAGCGTCCGGGTCATGCTGACGGGTGAAAAAATTTTTCTGGACCTGTTCCCGTTTTTTCCATGGGTATGCACCCTGCGAATGGAATACATGACCATCTTTCTACCCCCGGCCCTGATTCTGCTGTTTTTTCATTCCACTTTTCCGCAGTACGCCAGAAAATGGGCTGAATATGCCGTGCTTGCGGTGGCCGGGATCTTTCTTCTGTCGCTTTTTTTGCTCCCCCCATACATCTATACTTATATTCCCCTGCTGAGCCAGGCATTTATCCTGGCTGTTTTTCTCTATATTATCTGGTTTTTGCTAAAACCGCTGAGAACACGGCAAACCTACATTTATCTTCTTTTTGCCGGAGCCATCTTTTTCGGCCTGATCGGTGTGAATGAGTTGTTGTATTACAATAACTGGCTGCATACCGGCTACCTGCTTCCCATAGGTTTGCTGGCATTCATATTTTCCACTTCATACGGACTGTCGGGCAAATTTACCTATGCTCTTGATGAGGCAGAGGAACTCAGGAATGAAATGGAAAGATACAGCAACGAACTGGAACATATTGTCAGGATCCGTACCCAGGTGACCGAGGAACAGAAAAATCAGCTCGAAAAACAAACGGGCGTGCTGAAAACGGCCCTGAATAAACAAAAAAAACTGCTGGAATTCAAAGAAATGATGTCGTCTATCCTGGTACATGACATGAAAAATCCGCTGGGAGCCATAATCAGCCTGGAAGAACATTCCCCGCCAGCGCATATTCTGCTGGCTAAACAGAGCGGGTATCAGATGCTGAATCTACTGCAGAACCTGATGGAAACCCAGAAATTCGAGGAAGCGGATTTCAGCCTGCGGATCACAGAAAACAAGTTGAACGAACAGGTGGAAAAGGCTTTCGAACAGGTAGCTTACCTGGCCCGGATCAAAAAGATCGAACTGATCAATGAGGTTCCTGAAGAACTCCCCGTGTATGGTGACCGGTATATGCTGGAACGTATCCTGACCAACCTGGTAATGAACGCCGTTAAATTTACTCCGAAAGGAGGGAAAATTTCCGTATCCGCTTCTCCGGAAAACGGTATGGTAAAAGTGAGGGTGAAAGATACGGGTGTGGGGATCGATCCTGAGTTTCAGCAGAAGGTCTTTGAAAAATATACCCAAATGAGCGATACCTCGAGCATCAAATCAACCGGTCTTGGTCTCGCTTTCTGCCGGCAGGCTGTGGAAGCCCATGGAGGGACCATCGGAGTGGAGTCGGAACCCGGTTGCGGGAGCACATTCTGGTTCACTTTGCCCGCCCGCAAACCTCGTTCCTGATCCCTGATTACGGGAATAATCTGAAATATTTATGGAAGGAATTCTGGAAATCCGCACTTCATCGAAGATGCAAGAGGGAAGGAATTCAGATATTCTTTTATGGAAAATTATGTATACCGAACAACTTTTTCCGTATATTTGATTTTAGTTTAATCAATAATTTAATTTTATGAAAGAAGGTACAGTAAAATTCTTTAACCAGTCCAAAGGATACGGGTTCATCATCGACAAAGAAGATGAAGCCGAGTATTTTGTACATGTATCCGGTTTGATTGATCAGATCAAGGAAGGTGACCTGGTTCAATTTGAATTGAAGCAGGGCAAAAAAGGTTTGAATGCAGTCAATGTAAAAATTGTCGAGTAGAACATCCTTCAGGTATGAATATGATCTGAAGCTCCGGTTCCTGCCGGAGCTTTTTTTATTCCTGTTTTTTCCGGCGTATCCCGAGCGGTGAAATCCGGGAGAATGAATCTCCATGGCCTGTTATGGAAAGTATTTTCCTTCATCCAGGGGATAATCCCGGCATCCCTGCCGGCGGAACAGGTTGCCTACGAGCCCTTTCTTGAAACGGTACAGGCCGTAGCGCGGGTACGAAGAGTGTACGGCGCGAGAAACACCGAACAGATCGTATTCTCCGCATCCGGCTTTTTCCGCCGGCTCAATGGCTTTCCAGCCCTGCCGTGATTTTACTTTTACCCGGTAAAGACTTAGCCGTATCAGCCGGCTTCTTCCGACCTTTCGTGGTGATTTGAGAGGAAGTGCTACCTGCATGAAAGCGTTTTTCATATCAGGCGCACAAGGTTAGTCATTTCTGTTCAATCATACCATTCCAGCACGATTAGTGAAACCGCCTGACCGGGAAGCTCCAGGGGCAGGGTGAGCGATTCTCCGTTTACGCGGTACTGGACCGGGTTGCCGAGGAGATGCAACTGACCGGCCTCTTCCAGTTCTTTCACCTGCGAAGGATCGGGTTCCTGCGGTGAGCCCATTTCTTTCCATAGCTCATAGGCATTGCTGTGCTTCCGGTCGATTCGGTAATGGCTTACCCGGACGGTTTTTGTATCCAGCCCGGTGGTTTCCAGGTTTACCCATACGGATTCGCCCGGCACGTTCAGATCGTGGTAATTCCATAACATGACGGTAGCTTTGCCTTCGGTAGTGGCTGCAAAGGCATTTACATCACGTTTACCCCGTACACTGGAGTCGCGAACAGTGAAGCAGTCATAGGCCGGATCGCCCGTTACTTTCACGCGCCGGCCTTCCATCATGCCGAACATACGGAATACATTCAGCACCGGTTTGTCCACCCCATTGGTGGCCAGGTCGCGGTAGCCGTTGAACCAGGGTTGGCCTTCGAACTCAAAGGCCCAGGTGACAATCCCTCGCAGATTGATCCCGAAATGATCGGCCAGTTCGTAAATGCGCGGGAAGGAAGCCGCGGTGTAGCTACTGTACATCGTGCCGTTCCGGTAGGCGTTCTCTGGGTAATCCTGCATGGAGCAGGCGGCACATCCTTCGGGATCGCATTCCCCGATAATCACGGGCAGGTCTTTCAGGGTGGGGTAGGAAGCCAC
>DQWH01000095.1 GCA_011042635.1 Bacteroidota bacterium
AAAAAAAATCGGTTCGAACCGCAATTATTTCATTCAAGCCGGGTCTATTTATTAAACGAACATAAGTTCATTTGAAAATACAAAGGCACTTTCATGAAAAGGAAAATACTGATAATCTTTTATATCCTGTTTCTTTCGGCACCTGTGGCTATAGCCCAGGTATGTGGAGTTTCCGCATCCAAACTGGGGGCATGCAATGCCACGCCTGTTCCGTTGCACAGCCTGGAATTTGAACCGATATTCGCCAGCAAGTGGTCAAGGAAATTCTGGAACCAGGACCGCCGGATCATGCCAAGGTTCGAATCAACCGACAGCCTTGAGCATAACACCAACCTCACTTTCCGAACCACGTACGGGGTAAGCCGGAATGCAGAAGTAGGATTCTTACTGAATTCGGATCTTTCACAAATGGGGCTGGCAGGGAAAATCAGGTTTTTACAAACGGGAAAAAATGAACTGGCATGGCTGGCCGGTTACCATTACGAACGACAGGGAGAACAGGAATCAAATCCTGGCAAACCTGAAAATATAAGCCATTCCGCCGTGGCAGGTCTGTCATGGACCACCTTTCTTTCGGAAAATTGGTCGGTAGACACCGATTTTCAATGGCAAACCGATTATTTTCAACAAAATACGGGCACCCAGATTTTCTTCAATGCCGACGCCGGTTGCTTCATCAAACCGGGCCTGCAGGCCATTATGGGGATCAGTTACAACCGCGGATGGGGGAATACGGAACCGGAAATACGTGAGCTTACCACCCTGAACCTTGGCGGAAGTATCGAAACCGGGGAAAATTTCCTTCTGATATTCGGCTTCCCCATAGATCTGTACGGAAGGAATGAAATCTGTCAGACCGGTTTCGTTTTCGCCGTGACCATGATATTCAATTAATCCCGCTTTTTTCCTATTTTCGCCGGATGAAAAGTCCGAAACATACCCTCTTCTGGTCGGGGGGATGGGATTCTTCTTTCCGTATCCTCCAGCTGCTTATTTCAGCCCGTGAACCCGTACAGCCGTATTATGTATACGACCACAGAAGAAAGTCCACCTCATACGAAATTGAAGCTATCCGGCGGATAATTACGGGGTTAAAAAAGGAGTTTCCCCTGGCCGCCGCCTTAATGCAACCTGTAAAAATCATCAACAAATCCCGGTTGAAAAAGGATGCTCAGACCAGGCAATGGTATGAAGAGCTGAACCGCCTGTATACCCTGGGAATACAATACGAATGGTTCGCCCGCATCAGCAGGCAGTACGGAATAAGGGACCTTGAAATAGGTATAGTCAGGCATACGGAAGAGGAAATTCCTCTGTTCAACCTCGATCTCGAAAGAAACATCCGGGAAGAGGAAAATCAATACCGGCTCACCGATCAACCGGTTCCCCCCAGCCTGAAGCTGTTAGAGAACTTCTGTTTCCCTATCATCCGGTATTCCAAGGATGATATGGGAACCGAAGCCAGAAAACTAGGGTTTCATCATCTTCTGGCACTCAGCTGGTATTGCTACCATCCCGGGGAAAACGGCATACCCTGCGGGGAATGCAAACCCTGCCAGATTGCCCGTATTAGCGGGTATGAACACCATTTTCAGCCTTCCAGCCATAAACCGGTAAGAGAATTCCGTTTCCCAAGATTCAAAAAAGACGGTCTGCTGGATCTGTCTACCTAAAAACTGCCCGGTTTTGAAAACTAAGATCATTCTGACAGAGGACGGTTCCCACACCCTGTTCATTCCCCGGATGAACGAACGGTACCATTCCGTTCACGGAGCCATCAGGGAAGCCGAACACGTGTTTATCCGGGCAGGGCTGGCCGCAGTGCCAGCACCATCGATCCGGGTTTATGAAGTGGGGCTGGGCACCGGCCTGAATCTACTCCTCACCTGGAAATATGCCGTGCAAAACAACAAAGAGATCGTGTACCACGGGATCGAAAAATACCCCCTTCCCGAAGAAGTAATTTCCCGACTGAACTACGGAGATCTCCTGGGAGATGAAGCAAAGCGTATTTTTACCGGGATACACCGGGCTCCATGGAATAAGGATACGAAACTGGATGCCGGCTTTATTTTCAGAAAGATATGCGGCGATGTTCATACATGCCGGATGGAACTGACCCCCGATGTGGTTTATTTTGATGCATTCGGCCCCGATAAACAACCCGATATGTGGAACATTGAGTTGTTCGAAAAAATCTACCTGGCCATGCGTCCCGCCGGGCTGCTTGTTACCTATTCCTCCAAAGGCTCGGTGAAACGGATGCTGAAAGAAACCGGATTTACCGTGGAAACTCTTTCGGGTCCTCCCGGAAAAAGGGAAATGCTCAGAGCCGTCAAAACTATCTGAGCTGTAAGTTGGAGATTAGCCGCATACATTGTATTTTCGCAGTTCACTAACTATATTTTTTAATATGAAAACAAGAATGTCAATCCCTGTCATTTTTATGGTCAGCATGCTTATCACCCTGGTCTCCTGCAACCAGATGTCAAAACCCCACCTGAGCAACAATGTCGATACTGCCAGCTATGCATACGGTGTATATATCGGGAAAAGCCTGCTGAACCAGCAAATGGATATGCTTAATGCCGAACTGGTAAAACAGGGTATGGAAGATGTGATGAAGAACAAGCAGGATACCATGGACATTATGGCCATCCAGATGATTCTACAAGATTTCTTCGAGGAACAACAAACCCGGAGAGTGAGTGAAGAATACGAAGAGAACCGGATTGCCGGCGAAGAATTCCTTGCAAAAAACAGGGAAGAAAAAGGTGTGATCACCACAGAATCAGGGTTGCAGTATAAAATACTGGAAGAAGGAACCGGAGCCAGCCCCGATGAGAATGATATTGTTCATGTTCGTTACCGGGGAACACTGATTGATTCCACCGAATTCGATGCTTCCGGGGAAGAAACCGTATCGTTTCCCGTTAATTCGGTCATTCCCGGCTGGACAGAAGCACTTCGGCTAATGAAAGAAGGGTCGAAATGGATGGTATACATCCCGCAGGATCTGGCTTACGGCTCATCGGAAATGGGCGGCGGGATCATTCCTCCCTTTTCAACCCTGATTTTCGAGATAGAGCTGGTTGAAGTAGAACCCCAGGAATAAAAACTTTTTCAGCGGATTCCAAGTTCCACGGTATTGCCTGTATACCGGTTTATGTCCACTATGGGTAATTTCGAACCGAACGACCGGTTGATTGCCTCAATGAACCGGTTTGCAATGTAAGCATTGCCCCGCTGGTTCGGAAACATCCCATCAAGGGATACCAGGGAAAACAATCCCAGGTCAAAATGCACAGGAACCCCGTTGAAGGAATGCTCTTCGTAAGACTCTGGATTTCCATAGGCATCTTTTCTGGATGACATGGCCAGCAGGGCGAAAGCCGAACGCAAATCCACCAGGGCCAGTCGCCCGGAATAAAGTGATACCAGATCGGAAATAACGGCATTGAATTCGTTGATCCTCACCTGGATCTTTTGTACCTGGCACTTATTCAGATAATATTCAGCAGGAAGCGGGTACATCCATCCCAATCCCGTTTTCACCTCCTCGACAGGAATGCTCAACAACACCAGTTCTTCCGGTTCTATTTGCCTGATCTTCGGCAGGGGTTCCCCGTTCGGATAAAAGGCATCACACAGGGAGTCGTCTTCCACCACCAGTCGTTGCGGACTCAGGAAGGCCCCGTTGTCATCCCAGGAGATGTAGGGCCGACGCTCCGCACCCGGCATCACGTTATGGATCTCAACAGCCTCGTTGAATGCATCGACATATTCAGCTCTCGATGCCAGAATAGATCCGGTGGTAATCCGCAGAAAATTATAAGGGTAATAAAAAAAGAACGGCAGATCTTTCAGATCCGGAATATTAGCAATCGCTCCCCGGGTTGCGGAATTATACAGCAACTGTTCCAGTAAAACCGTCAGGTTTTCCTTGAATTCGTCCGCCGAAGTAAGATCAAATTCTCCTGCCTCTCCGGGTGCGGGAGAGATACTCCCCTCTCCTCCCGAACGGGCATAGTTGAAAATATCGGCTATGCCAAGCCATAGGGTAAAAAATTCCGGATGCAGAGTAAGCGCATGTTCCGTAAGTGTTACTCCGGAAGAAAAGTTTAAACGTGCCACATAAGGATTCTGCACCGCCGCTTCCACGTTGTTTAACTGGAACGATTTCAGGAAAGGAATCCCCATGTCGTTCACCCCGCTTACATTTCCGCTGTAATCCGACAGGATGTCTCCTTCTTTCACGGTTATAACAGGTACATCCTGGGCATAGTCAGTATACCTGTAAACGAACCTCCCGGAAATTTCCGTGCCGCTCTGGTAAAATTCATTGTACCCGTTCCCTGATCCGATATCTGCCTGATTAAAGGGTATTTCCTGACCCGTTTTCAGAAACTGTTCATGCAGAATGGCTGGAACCGATTGATGCTGCCCCGCCGTGTAAAAAGCACCGTGCATGAATCCCGACATGCCGTAGCCTCCGATACTGACATAATGCCGGAATGAAACATCTCCAGCAGAAACCGGGCCTTCTGCCTCAGGGAATTCATAGGCGCATGAACCTGCCATCACCAGGAAGACCACCGGCACCCAGCCATATTTCAAGTTTGTTTTCATCCACATCAGTTAAACAGGTTTTCCATGGTAAAACCGATATAGTAAAAAATACCCACCTGAGCGCCCCCGTAAGTATTGGCATGAATAATGTTCAGGAAATTATTGGTTCCCGCCTTGATCACTGCCCGGGGATTTTCCAGGTGATACGATATCTGCCAGTCGAGTGTGGCAAAAGGATCCACCCTGCCGCTGGCAAACGGACTTTCCCAGTCTATAGCGCTCTGGAAGCGCCAGTTGATGTTGAATCCTACCCGTTCCATTCCCGGATTGTTCTCCATCCGGTCCATTTTCCGGTTCGATACGGAAATATTCGTCTTGAATACCGGCGTATTGAAACCGGGTACCAGAGGATCGGAGGGATCCTGATTTATCTTTGAAAATGTAGCGTTCCATGATAACACCGATCCCAGAGGCACCAGCCACTTCACACCTACGGAAAGACCCTGGATGGCTATTCTCTCCCGGGCATTGGTATGGACATATATCAGATCGTGCATTCCGGCACTGTTCATCTGCTGAATGGCCGTATATAGATCGGTGGAGGGACTGGTTCTGGGACGGTTCACTTCCACATATCCTATAAAATCGCGATATGTACTGTAATAATAAACCAGGTCCCAGAATATCCGTTTCAGCAGTTTCCCCCTGTAACCCAGTTCAAAGGATATAACCTTTTCCGGTTTGAGTTCCGCGAAGGCCTCTGCCTGCACCTTCCCTTCTTGCAAAAGGTACAGGTTGTTCATCATGGCTTCGGCATAGCTTTCGGGATTCTTTTCATCGCTCATGGCTTCTTCCACTGCCTGATTGAACGCCTCCACGCTCTCCTGATAGATCGAATTTCCGGATAATTCGAAATTCTCTATTATAGGAAGTAATCCTCCCAGATGATGGTAGGCGCCCATATTCTTGTTAATAAACTGTTCCCTGGCTCCCGGGTAACGGGTACCAGTAAGAACGGCCACGCGGATATGATGCGAAGGATCGGGTGTCAGCGACAGGATCACCCGGGGAGTGACGGTATTTCTGAACTGCTCACTGCCATCCATACGGAGGGATGCCATCAGGGAAATCCTGTCTTTAACCAGGGTACGGTTGATTTCGGCAAACATCCCGTATTCATAAAAATGAATGGGATTCCCGGCGGTATCGGGGAAAATGGTCCCGTCTGAAACCAGGTTATAATATCTGAAATTACCCCCAATCATTAAGCCGGGCAACACTTTCCCCTGTTCAAAGGTATAGTTGCCGGCTACTTCCCACATCCGGGAGTTATTGATGATCCTGGCTCCGTGCCTGAAATCGGTCAGAGAGATGAGAGAATCTTTCGCCGCTTCAAAGGAAGGGGTTCCGGGAAGAAGCCTTTCATGATCGGCAAATGCCCTGGCCACCCGGTGATCGAAAGCCGTAACCCCGTATTTCTGATATTTCCCCAGGTATACATCCCGGTATTGCCGGAACCATTGTTCATCGGATTTCCAGAGCCGGTTCAGATGGATCGCCAGGAAACGGGTATCGTAGGTATCTCCGGTACCCTGGCGGGTGGTATAGCCGTACAGCTTAAAATTTTCACCGTTCACTTCGGCCCTGGCCTGGTACAGTTCAAAATCCCTGAGGGCTATTCTGTTTTCAGCTGCATAAGCTGTGGTAGATTTCCCATAGTTCCCGTGCAATATGGCGGTAATTCCGCGTGTGATCCGGTAATGCACCGAAGCATTCAGTTTCAGGCTTTCCACCCCGTTGTCAACCAGGTATTTATCCCTATATCCCGTACGTGCCACGGGAATATCTTCCCCGTTTTCTCCCACCGGCAGGTAGGTAAATATCTCGTCTCCGTACTGGTTCAGCCCGTCATGACCCGGATCCCATTCCCACTTGATGTTTCCGGGGCGGATATTGGTCGTGTCATCGGCATACCAGTCTTTACCCTTCATGTAACCCGCATTCAACTTGAAAGCCAACCTGTCACCCACCACATGAGCGTACCTGAAAGATCCGTCGAACAGAGGTTTCCCGTAAAACTGAAACGGATAGTCATGGCCGGGTCTGAGATCGGAAACCCCGGGCTGGATACTGAAACTGAGGCCGGGATACTGAAACGGATCCTTGCTTGTCATTACCAGCACCCCGTTCAGGGAATTGCACCCATAACGGACTGTAGACGGACCCGGCATAAATTCCAGCGTTTCCACATCCAGCTCGGGTAATCCGGCCACATTCCCCACCGAAAAACTGAACCCGGGAGCCTGGGTATCCATGCCGTCCACTATTTGACGGAACCGGATATTTTCGGTTGAATTGAATCCTCTGGCGTTCACGGAAAAAAACTGCAGGCTCTGGGTGGTGATATCCACTCCCTTCATATAGGCCAGGGCTTCGTAGTAATTATGTGCCGGAGTTTCTTTGATGGTAAGCATATCCATCATTTCCACCGTAATGACCTCGCGGAAGGTTTTCTGTTCCACCTCCACCGCAGGGGCTGTAATCACCACCTCATCCCCCAGAATATCTTCGCTGAACATCCTGACCCTTAAACCCGACGTTATGATCTGCTTCACCGTATAGGATTCAGACCTGTAACCCACCATGGAAAAACGGATCTCGAAAGGTAATTCCATGCCTGTTACCTTCAGGTAAAAATATCCTTCGGGGTTACTAACGGTTCCCAGTTGTTTCCCTGTTACGGAAACATTCACCCCCGACAAGGGGCCCCCGTCGGAGGCGTCCATTACCCTGCCCGAAACCTGTACCACCTCTTCCTGGGCAAACAGTCCCAGGCCAAACAAAAAACAACAGGATGCTACAAGGAATTGTTTCAATTCGGCCGGAAGAGATATCATTATCCGGAAAGTTTACCTGATAAGGTGGATTTTACGAAGCTAATCATTTTTTTTACATTTCATAAGATTTAGTTTTATTTTCAGGTTTTTTGCCTTTGCACAAAAAAAGAAACTGACTATTTTCGTGTACGGATACCTGAAAAGCACAGATCATGAAAATGTCCAAAACCTGCTTCCTGCCCGCATTATTTCTGGCGTTACTCACAGGGTATTCCTGTCATCGTACCGCCCCCGAATCATTAAGCAATATGAATGATTCGGCCAGTTATGCTTATGGTGTTCTTCTCGGACACGGATTGATCGGGCAGGAGCTGGATGATGTGATTGACATCGAGCTGGTGAAGAAAGGCATGGCCGATATTCTTACCGGCGCCAACGACACGTTTGAAATGCAGGAAGCACGTGAAATCATGGGCGAATTCTGGGAAGTGAACGAAGCCCGGATAAAAATGGAAAAATACGGTGACAACCTGCGGGCGGGAGAAAAATTCCTGAAGGAAAACAGCCGGCGCAAGGAAGTGATCACCACGAAATCGGGGCTGCAGTATGAAATACTGAAAAAAGGCAACGGGCCGGTCCCGGATACGAATGATGTGGTGCATGTACATTACAAAGGCACCCTGATCGACGGAACCTTGATCGACAGCAGCGGGGAAAAACCGTCAGTATTTGCTGTAGACAAGGTGATCCCGGGCTGGACAGAGGCGTTGCAGCTTATGAAGGAAGGAGCCCGGTGGAAGGTTTATGTCCCTCACGAACTGGCATACCATGATATGGATATCCCCAGCCGGAATATCCCGCCGTACTCTACCCTGGTTTTTGAAATCGAACTGGTGAAAGTAGACCCAAGGGATTGATCCGGAACGGAATGGATAAACATCCTTTTTTTACCGGTTCCGGCAGGAAAGGTAGGACAGTAAAAAAGATGTACATTTATGGTGCAAATACCAGAAAAAAACCAATGATATGGCCTTCGAAATTACGGGTAAGCTGATTGAAAAATATGATACCACGCGGATCAGCGAAAAATTCCAGAAAAGAGAATTTGTAGTGGAAAAAAGAGAGGTAAATGCGGGAAATGAGTTCGTGGATTATATCAAATTTCAGCTAACCCAGGACCGTTGCGGGTTGATTGAACCCTTTCAGCTGAATGACATAATCCGCATCCGGTTCGATATCCGTGGCAACCGCTGGGAAAAAGAAGGAAAGGTCAGTTATTTTACCAACCTTTCGGCTTTCCGCATAGAAAAAGCAGAACCGGCACCCGATGAAGACATTCCGGGACCGGCACTTGACGATATGCCTCCGGAAGACAATCCCGAAGAAGACGACCTCCCGTTCTGATCCAACCGGTCACGCCGGCGGATATGCCTTTCATACATATATTTGAACGGGGCCAGTATCCTGATCAGTAAAGGCCGTTCGTCGGTAATGATTCTGGCCGTTCCCTGCATTCCATCTGAAAAATCCAGCCGGATCGCGTAATTGGTCTCCAGTGTTTGTGGCACACTGACCTCCACCACATAGGCCTCCTGGTCGGGAACCCTGCTGATATTCCTTACCCTTCCGGGCAGATGTCCGTATTCCAGGTAGGGGAAATTGTCCAGGCGTATCAATACCTGTTGCCCTGGGGCTACCTTCCCCGAACGCTGCTGCCCCACTCTGGCCCTTCCTATGATATCGCCGGGCTCTTCGGGAACAACCGTCAGCACAGTCTCTCCCTTTGCCACATACTGATCACGGCTCCAGAAACGGGTAAAGCTTACAATCCCGTCTGCCGGCGACCGGAGAAGGTAATTCTGCTCCCATTCTGCCACAGCCGACCTGAGAACCTCTTCCGCTTCCATACACTGGCGGTGTAACAGCGCTATTTCTTCCCTTTGTGCCAGTTCCAGGTCCAGCAATTCACGTTCTTTCGTTTTCATACTCAATATGGTGGAAGAAAGCTCTATCCTTTCTTCCTGCCACTCCCTGCTTTTTTCGAGAAGGCGCGCCCTTGATTGTTCCCAGGCCGACTCCGATATCAATTCTCCTGCGAACAACAGGGAATCCCGAACGTATTGCTTCCTCACCAGGCCCAATTCATCCTCCAGAAATTTAACCTGCTGGGCTACCTGTTCCACATACTCGCCGTATTGTTTAATTTCCTCCTTTACCGATGCAATCTTTCTGCCATAGAGGTCAAGTTCAAGAAAATAGAGATAATCGCTTACCCTTTTCCGGTACCTGGAAAAGGGTTCCTGAACCGGGCCCAGTGCCGGTTCATGGGGTGTTTTGCCTGTAATGGCGGTAAACCGCTCCTCCTGATCCCGAACAGACAGAAGGACAGCCAGTTGCAAGACATCTTCCGTGCTGGCCGGATTTTCCATCACGGCCAGAAGGTCCCTCCGTTTTACGGCGTGTCCGTTTTCCACTCTCAGGGAAATGATCTTTCCGTCTACCCTGGCCACCAGCGGAACAGGAGGATTTTCTGTCGTAATAACCACCGGCGTTCGTACCACATCGGGATATCTGTAAAACCATGATCCGGCCAGCAGGATCAACCATATAAGAAAGAACAGGCCGATACCTCTCTTCACCAGCCAGGAAGGCGGCTGTCCGATGATCTCCTCCAGGGCATCGCTGTGAACACGGCGTTCGATATGTTTTGGATCGGGCATGGTTCGTTATTCTTTACTGGCCCAGTTCAAGCTGATTTTTCACCAGATGATAATAGGCCCCACGGGCTTTTACCAGCTCATCGTGTGTCCCTCTTTCCGTAATGACTCCCCTGTCGAGTACCACGATCTGCCGTGCATTTTTAACGGTACTCAGCCGGTGGGCCACCACTACGGCCGTTTTCCCGGCCAGGAATTCCTGCAGATGATCCATGATCACCTTCTCGTTATTGGCATCAAGGGCATTCGTTGCCTCGTCGAAAAACACAAAGGAAGGGTCTTTGTAAACAGCGCGGGCTATCAGCAACCGTTGCCTCTGGCCCATGCTGATTCCCGCCCCCTGGGCCCCGAGCTTCGTATAATAACCCAGTGGCATGGAATGTATGAACTCTTCCAGATTGGCAATTCTTACCGCTCTTTCCAGCCTTTCCGGATCGGGTTGTTCATCTCCCGCCAGAATATTGTTAAGGATGGTGTCGGCAAAAATATATCCGTCCTGCATGACTGCACCGCAATGTGACCGCCATACCGCCGGATGAATATTTTTCAGCAGCTGATCACCCACTCGTATCTCTCCTTCCACCGGCTGGTAAAATCCCAGCAAAAGCTTGATCAGAGTGGTCTTTCCGCTGCCGCTCACGCCTACAATGGCAGTCACCGCCGACGACGGGATCTCCAGATCAATATGGCGCAGTACAAAAGGTGAACGCGGTCCTTCGTACTGGAAAGAAAGGTTTTTTACTTTCAGACCTCCGGCAGGCACAGAAACCGCCCCCGGCAGAACCGTCATGCTTTCTTCCTCCAGATTGTGTATCTCTCCCAGTCTTTCCAGGCTGATCCGGGCATCCTGTGTGCGGTGGAAAAATCCGATCATCTGTTCCAGAGGGGCATTCAACTGCCCCAGGATATACTGAACCGCCACCAGCATTCCGAGGGTCATATCCCCCGAGATCACGGCAGTAGCAGCCACCACAGTGATCAGAATATTCTTCGTCTCATTCAGAATGGTGGCTCCCGCCTGCTGGTACTGGTTCAGTGCCAGGCTTTTCACATTGACCCGGAACAACCCGGCCTGTATTCCCTCCCATTCCCATCGTTTCTGTTTTTCCAGGTTGTTCAGCTTGATCTCCTGCATGCCGTTGATCAGCTGGATCAGGCTGGTCTGGTTTTCCGACATTTTCTTGAAGCGCAGGTGATCAAGCTTCCTTCGCTTCTTCATGAAAAAAGCCACCCATGCAATGTACAATGCACTGCCTGCCAGAAACAGAAGAAATACCTGCAGGTGATATATAGCCAGTACGATCCCGAAGATCACCAGGTTCAGCAGGGAAAAAAGGATATTGAGGGTGGACACGGTGAGAAAAGTCTCAATGCGCCGGTGGTCTGCAATGCGCTGCAGCAGGTCACCGATCAGTTTGGTATCGAAAAAGGATACGGGCAGTTTCATGAGCTTGATCAGAAAATCGGATATCAGGCTCACATTGATGCGGGTGCCTATATGCAGCAGGATCCACCCCCTGATGAAATCGACCGCCATGCGGGAAATGAAAAGAACCAGCTGCCCGATCAGCACCAGGTAGATAAAACCGATGTCCTGGTTGTTCACACCGAAGTCAACGATCTGCTGCGTAAGGAAAGGAAAGATCAGCTGGATCATGCTTCCAATCAGGACTCCCAGCAGCAACTGCATCATAAGCTTCCGGAAGGGCCGGAAATATTTCACCAGGAAGGAAAAGGAAGTCCGGGTATGTTTTTCGTCTTCCAGTTCAAAAAAGGCGGGAGTAGGTTCTACTATCAGGCACAGCCCGAGATCCTGTCCGTCTTTCCGGGTGCTGATCCAGCCCCTGAGGAATTCCTCACGGGAATACACCATTTTCCCGATGGCCGGATCGGCCACATACACCTTGTCGCTCCTGATTCTGTAAACGATAATGAAATGCTTCTGCTGCCAGTGTACGATACAGGGCAGGGGAACATCCCGCTTCAGTTTGTCGAAACCAATGCGTACCCCCAGTGTCCGCATTCCCAGGGATTCTGCGGCATCGCTGATACCCAGCATCGAAACCCCTTCCCGCGTAATGTAGCTTCTTTCCCTGAGGGTCTGGAGTGTAATCCTTTTCCCGTGGTAACGGGCAATCATCCTGAGGCAGGCCGGACCGCAATCCATTGCATCGAGCTGCTCATAGAACGGGAAAGAAGTCATATGCCTTTGTGAAAAATATCCCTAAAAATAGCAATTCCCGGCAATCAAAAAAAAACAGAGGGTGCTGCCCTCTGTTTTCTTGAAAACCAATGTTTATCCCATGAAATTTTTCGAAAACCAGTGTCTATCCCATGAAATATATTTTTCAATTATACTTTTACCTCTCATATAGCCAGATGCCTGCTTCCCAGTCGCAGATCGTCTAGAAAACTGCGCCTTGCTCCTTTCTTTTCGCTCCTGGCTGCAGCCAATGAATCCTGTTTCAGGGGCAGATTGATCTTGAAAATGCTTCCCTGTTCTCCATTCGGCTCCATCCACACTTCCCCTTTCATCAGCTCGACCAGCGATTTGACAATAGACAGTCCCAGTCCGCTGCCGGCTATGTGCGGATCGTTCTCTTTCCGGCTGATACGGAAACTTTCAAAGATCATTTGATGGTGGCCGGCATCTATTCCCCGGCCGGTATCCTTTACAAACAACTGCAGGATATTTTCATTCTTCAGCCGGAAGCCGATCTCAATCACTCCCCGGTCGGTAAATTTCATGGCATTTTCCGCCAGATTCATCATGATCTGTTCCAGGCGGTACCGGTCGGCCACAATATTCAGTTCGGCCGGTTCCTGGGGACGTGACAGCAACAGGGCCACCAGGTCCTTGTTGCGCTTTTGTTTCATGACACTCAACCGGGCATACAGTTCCTCGAGCATCCCGCCCACGGAGAAGGAGCTTTCCTGCAGCTCCACCTGCCCGGCTTCCAGCATGGCCATGTCGATCATATTTTCAATGATCCCCAGCAGACTTTCACTGCTGTTGTTGATATAGCTCAGATACAGTTGCTTCTGTTCCCGGGTAATATCGTTATCTGCCAGCAGGGAAGAAAACCCGATAATGGAATTCATGGGTGTTCTGATCTCATGATTGACATGAGAGAGAAATATCCGTTTCAATTGCTGGTATTCCTCTTTCTTCTCCTCCAGCTGCTGCTCCAGCTCTTTAACCCGCTTCTGCAGGTCGCCATATGTTGGTTGCTCCTCCATACCTTTCTCCCTCCGGATTTTCCATCCGGTTCTGCGTTTCAATGAGTAGACCGGGTATTACCTGATCTTCCTGAGTATTTTCCTGGCTTCTTTCCGGTAAGTGCCTTCTTCCCCCGCAATCTGCTCAAACAGCGCGGTGGCTTTTTCGGTTTCGTCTGTCATCAGGTACGAAAGAGCCAGGTACCATTCTGCCTGATCGAGAAACATGTTGTCGCGGTGGTCGATGATCCGCCGGAAATTCGTGGCGGCATCCCCATACCGCTCGGTCTCGATCTTCGAGATACCCGACATCAGGTTGGCATCCATTCTGGAAACATCCTGTGCCAGCACCTCCTCAAAAAGTTCAATGGCCCTGTCAAATTCCCTGTTCTGATATGTTTCCATGGCCTTCAGGAAAAGAAGGTCGGCTGCCGTTCCTGCCTCGCGGTAAACAGGCATTTCATAAGGCTCATAATACCGGTTGAAGATTTTTTCTGACGCAACATTCCCCCACCAGTACCGTCCGCCGAGCAGGATAAATACCGTCAACACCGCCACTGAAGAGGCGGCCAGTAGCACACGGCGCGTGGTCCGGGCAGGCTTTACAGCACGTATCTTCTCTGCCTGGCGCTTCCTGTGTATCCCGTCGAGCTGCATTCTCAACTGGATCACATCTTCCTCCATGATGGCCTCGTTCACTTCTTTCCGGAGCTGGATCTCATCTTCCAGTTCCGGATTGTCTTCCATTTCCTTCTCGAACCAGGTTTTTTCCTCCGGGCTCATTTCCCCGTCGAGGTACCTCTCGATGAATTCCGGATAATTGATTGTATTTTCCATAATCTGTGAATATAAAAAAGTTCTCCGTTTGGTCTACGGTTTACGGGTTTGCGGGTTCTTCCATAACAGACACCAAATTACTACTACCGAAGGTTGTCTGTTCAGACCTGCCGGCAGGCAACTTTTTCCGGGGTGTACATACACACTCCGGATATCATCCCTGGCCAGGCAGGCATATTTCATCCCTCCACAGGAATCAATGCTGTACCTAAAAAACAGAACAACAAACAACCTGCAACAACCCCGGCGTAGGGTTCATGGCCCGGACTGGCAGGATTCACCCTGCCCCCTTCAGGACATGTGGTTCATCCCTCAGGTTCCGTAACAGGGTGTATCGCCCTATATTGCCCGGCACATTCTCCTAACAGGCATATCTTACAACCCTGCTACGCTACCACCCGGGCTATGCCCGTGCACCGTCTTTTCCGCCTTTCAGGAAGAACCCCGCCCGGAACGGGCGGGTAAGTCCTTCCCTTTCAGCACCCGTATTTTTTCAGCCGGTAAAGCCGCCGGCCGGCGTTTCACTCCGGCCCGGAGGAAATATTCCCCGGGCAGAGTGATCAACATAATATTTTCTTAATCCAGTCCGTCAGGAGGAGGGGGGACAATATCCTCACCGGGA